>JAMOMG010000258.1 GCA_027068695.1 Flavobacteriaceae bacterium | reverse complement strand
AAGTTCCTATATATTTTATTCACGGGAAAGATGACTATATCATCAATTATAATCTTACAAAAGAATATTTTGAAAAACTAAAAGCTCCTAAAAAAGAGTTTTTTACTTTTGATAAATCTGCCCATTTCCCACCATTTGAAGAACCAGAAAAGTTTAACGATATTGTTGTAAATCAAATTTTATTAGCTAAGTGAAGTCTAACAAGTAGTAGCACAAAAATATAAAGCCCCAGCCGATAAATATTTTGAGCAAAAAAAGATGTTATTATGACAAATGTAAAAACGATGGCTAACAGGCTTTATATTTTTGTACATGGTCGTTGTACTAACCCTAATGAAAATATATTCACTTAAATTAAATATATCTAGTAGTTATAATATATTAATTTAAGTATAAGCTTTATTACAATAGCATTATTATGTAGTTATATCCAAAAGTTCAAAATGTTATCGGCAAAACAAAGATTAAGTCTTTACGGAGTTGAACTGTAACAGCAAGTTCGTTTTTTTTGGAAGTCATATCTCTTTTTTAAAAAAAGAGACGCAAAAACTCTAAGAAAAATAAACTCTCTTGAAAGTTTGAGTATGCCTATTTTTGGGTAAATTTATTAATATGGGAAAAATAATGGAAATTAAATCACTACTTTACGGGACAATTATTGGTTCAACACTTATGGGAACAGCTTTTGCATCAGGTTTTTTACCTACTTGGAGGACTGAATCTGTAAAACCAATTGTTATATGTAAATATGATGAATTCTCTGGATTTGTTCCAGTTAATGGAGGAGGAGGCTTATTCTCTCCTTCTTGGAAAAAGAAAGATATTACTCCCATATGCATAACAAAATATGATGAATTCTCTGGATTTGTTCCAATTAATGGAGGAGGTTTACTCTCCCCTTCATGGAAAAAGAAAGACATAGTACCGTGGGTTGAGTTGATATACAACTCACGAGGATATTTTGAACTTAAATAATCTTTACTATAAAGCTAAACTTTAAAAATCTTAGCCTATAGATTTTTAAAGAGTCTGAATACAACTCTTGACTTCTAAATGTGGAAATAAATTCAGATATAAAAATAATTGTGGACAGCTACAGATTTTTCAAGTTCACCGTTGTACTAACATATTGAGCTTTATTATAACAAGCAAAAAAGAAAAGTTATGAATGTATTGAACCATTATGATAAGTTCAAACTTATCATTGCAACCCTGCACCTTTTTCAAAAAAGGTGCCCAAAAACTTTGAAAGAGAAAATTAATGAGCAATTATATTTATCATTATACAACTATAGAAAATTTAGCATTAATTTTAGAAAATAAAACACTAAGATTAAATAGCTTAGCTCATGTTGATGATATGCAAGAAGGATTAGTTAATACTTCAAAAAACATGTCAAAACATTTATATGTTAGTTGTTGGACAAAAAATGAAAATGAGAATATTGCATTGTGGAATATGTATTCTAAAAATATGAAAGGTATTCGTATTGGAATCAAAAAATCTAAAATCGTAGATATAAAAGGCAAAGATAATAATATAATAAATATAGAAAATAATGATGAAGTATTTGCAATTTATTTTGGAGACTTTTTAAAAGATGTTGAATATATAAAAAATCCAAAAGTGAAATTATTCTTAGATGATACATCCCTTAGTGGCGATATATTTACTGGTTTAGGAAAATATAAAAGTGAAATATGGAGTTTTCAAGAAGAAAGCAGATTCATTTTATGGGCTTTACCATTTAAGACAATAGAAGAAAGCAAACATATAAAGCTGTACAAAGACAATATTAATATAGGTTTTATACAAGAATTTCTTTTAAACCCTGAAGCAAAAACTAATATTAATTATATTGATTTAAAACTAGAAAATGATGTATGGGAAAATGCAGAAATAATTTTAGGTCCCAATTCTAGCGATAGTGATAAAATAATTTTGGATGCTTTAATATCTAAATATTGCCCAACATCTAGAATATCTATCTTAAAAAGTAAATTAAATATTCGAATTAAATAGAAGTACAACAAAACGGAGTAAAAAATCTATAGCCTCGACCGCCATTTTGATTAAGCAAAGAAATATGCTATTCATGATAGAGATAAAACGGTTATGAAGAGCTATAGATTTTTATACTTAGTCGTTATATCAACAGTTCTATACATTTTTGCCGATACTACTCTTGAGCCAGTTAAAACAGATATATTCAAAAATTCAAGATTTATTAGCAAAACAAAGATTAAATCCTTGCGGAATTTAACTTTAACATCAAGTTCATTTTTTTGGAAGTCCTGTCTCTTTTTAAAAAAGAGACGCAAAAACTTTTAGAAAAAATAAAAATAAATTCTTTTGAAAGTTTGAAGATACCTATTTTGAGGTAAATTTAGTAAATGGAAAATATAATGGAAATTAAATCACTACTTTATGGGACAATTATTGGTTCTACACTCATGGGAACAGCTTTTGCATCATGTTTTTTGCCTACATAGAGGACTGAATCTGTAAAACCAATTATTATATGTAAATATGAAGGATTTTCTGGATTTGTTCCAATTAATGGAGAAGGAGGTTTGGGCTCCCCTTCTTGGGAAAAGAAAGATATAGTGCCATGGGTTGAGTTGACATACAACTCACGAGGATATTTTGAACTTAGATAATCTTTGGTATAAGTATAGTTCTAAATGAACTACGGGGTCTCTACACCTTTTTCTACCAATTAAAAGATAAGTGTAATTCATAAATAACAAATTTTAACAAAGGACAAAAATGAAAATTTATAGAAGAGGGACAAGTTCAAATAGAGGTATGTATGATATTACAATTGAAGGATATTCAGTAACTTTACTTCCAGAGGAAAAAGTAATTCAATTAACTAAAAGTGCTGTTCAAGATTTTAATTCTGAAAGCGAACATAATTATACTATAAAAATACCACTATTAGAATTTAGAGTTATTTTAGGATTTTTAGGTAGTAATATATTGGATACAAACTCAAACTTGATAGCCCAAGAGTTTTCACCAATTCTTAAAGAAATATTGAGAATTGAAAAAGCATGTATCGAACATATATAATGTTAAAATACATCATTTAGTTTTAATATAGTTCACATATATAACAGCATAAGGGAAGTTCGTTTTTCTTCTTGGAAGTTTTGTCTTTTTTTAAAAAGAGACGCAAAAACTCTGAAAATTTGGAATATACCTATTTTAGGTAGTTTGAAATTTTTAAGGAGTGCGTACAAAAAATTTTGCTTCAATAGATTTATATTTTCATATAATTTTTGCTACAATTATAAAAACTTTAACTTATAAAAATAAAATATATTTTTAAGTCTAAAGATTTCAAAAAAGGAACTCTATGAGTCGTAAAACTTCGATTGTAAAACATGAATCCACACAAGTGATACTGAAAAAAGCACAAAGCTTGATGGATATTACAAACTCTATCTTAAAAAATAGTAAAAGAGATTTAGTAAAAAAAGAAAACTCACAAATCATAGCAATAGATGAAAAGTTTGTACTCATCAAAGCAGGAAGTTTTATGATGGGGTCAAATGAGTATGAAAATAGACAGCCAATACATAAAATAACAATAGATTATGATTTTTATATAAGCAAATACCAAGTAACGATGAAAGAGTATCTTGAGTTTGTAAATAGTACAAATAGCAATCATCCCATATGGATAGAAACAGATTACCACTTCAAAGATCAAAATTTCAATAATGATGCACCTATCATGGGAGTTAGTTGGAAAAATGCAAAAGCTTACTGTAAATGGAGAAGCAAAAAAGAGGAAAAAACTTATAGACTACCAACAGAAGCTGAGTGGGAATATGCATGTAGAGCTGGAAGCACAACAAAATGGAGTTTTGGAGATGATGATAGTAAGTTAGAAGAGTATGCTTGGTATAGCAAAAATTCAAATGGTAAAGCTCACCCAGTAGGAGATAAAAAACCAAATCCTTGGGGATTGTATGATATGCATGGCAATGTATGGGAGTGGTGTGAAGATGATGGGTCAGATAATTATGATACAACACCAAGAGGTGGAAGTGCAAATAAAAGTAATAATAGTGGGGAAAAAGTCCTTCGGGGCGGTTCGTGGGTTAACCCTGCTTATGGGGCTCACTCTTCTTTCCGTTTCAAGTTCAATCCTTCCTTTCGTATCAATGATGTTGGTTTTCGTCTCCTCAGAACTTTATCTTATTGATTAGGGCTTTCTTAAATTTGTGTTTTTTACTTTTTTATAAGACCCTCGGCAAAGTGAAGATAAATTTTTACTCAGATTTTGTTATACTCATTACAACTGTTTTCATAAAAGGTAGGATGATTTGAAAGAGATATTAAAACGACTAGAGATGATTAAAAGTGCTGTGAGCATAGGAGAAGATGAGATTATCTCTTTGCAGATAGTAAAGTTAAAAACTATGAGTGTAGATGGTGATGTACAGAAGATTTTAGAGTTGGTTGATGATAAGAGTTATGAAGAGGTCATCTCTCGTATCACAGAATATATAGATAAATTTAGCGGTATGGTTCTTTATGAAGATTCTCAAGTTCAAGGGTTAAAAGTAGAGCTTAGTGTTTTGGAAAAAGAGTTAAATTCTTTAAGTGAAAAGAAAAATGAGTACATCAGCGAAATCAATGCTTTTAATGCAGAGTATTATAAACATCTAGGAGCCATTATCGAAGAGATTTTAAGGCTTAAAAGAGAGTATGCAGAGAGATTATTTGCTAAAGGTGAATTAAATGCTGATGAGTTAGAGGATACTAAAGAACAGTATGAAGAGTTTTACAAACAAGCTCTATCACAAGCGAAGGAACAACCTCATATCATAAGCCAAGAAGATGAGAAAAAACTAAAAAAACTCTACAAAAAAGCAAGTCGTCTTACACATCCAGATGTAGTAGCTGATGAGTTCAAAGCAAAGGCTGCTGAGATTTTCAATAAGCTAAATCATGCCTACAAAACCAAAGATTTGGATGAAGTTGAGAGAATTTTAAAAGGATTGGAGAGTGATGTGAGCTTCTTTTGTGGTTCTGAAAAAATCAATGACAAAGAAGTTTTACGAGAAAAATCTAAAATTTTAAGAGCCAAAATACAAACTCTAAAAGATGAGATAGCTTCACTAAAAGATAGTGAAACTTACCAAACTATACAAAATACAAAAAATTTAGATAAATACTTTAAAAACTTAAAAGAGGAGCTAGAGTACGAAAAAAGAGAGTTAGAGAGGGAAATGCAAAAATGAGCTTGAGCGGGCTTAAATCTTAATTTTTTGATGTTAAAATAAGTTTAAGAAACTCGGAAAAAAATATAATATCATTATAGATTGTGATACGATATATTTCTCAAGATAGTCGTTAAGTACTCGTCTCTTTTTTTTAATAGACATAAAGTTCTAGAATTTTCATTACTACTTTAATAATAATAATAAATTTGCCGATATTGTATCAAAGTACAAAGAATTTTATATGTAAAAGGAACTAGATGTTAGCAGAAAGATTACGATTAGTTATAGATGAGTTTACTATGCAAGAAATAGGGTTACAAAACACTAAAGAAGATATTACTAAAAAAATAATTGCTTTATTAAATAATGAAATCACCTATGATGATGCTTACAACTATTCAGAAATAATAGTAAAATTACGAGATGAAATTAATGATAGAAACTCTTTTATCCTAAATGAGCTAGAGCAAAGAACACCAAAAAACAATATAATAAATCATTTAGTAGCTAAAGGATTTACTAATGCAGGTGCTAAAAACTTGATAGAATATGTTGAAAAATCGATGAACTTAAACAATACCAATTCAAATCAGATAGAAAAACTAAAAGAAGAAATTGCAACAAATTTTTTTAATGAATTTCCTAATAATAAAGAAAAGATTTCAATTATAGACTTCAAATCTTTTATAGCAAAAGAATTTTACAATATATCTTTTGATAAAAATGAAAATATGTATGAACAAGATATGACAACTAAACTATTTAGCAAATATGAACTTGCTATAATAATATCACACTTGTTTAGCACACAAAATATATCAACATATATTTTTGAACAATATATAGAAATAGAAGATTTATATTTAAATGAATCCGAATCTGTTGATGAACCAACGGTTAATTATACACTTGATATAGCTGGTCAAGTGAGTTATAAATATCATCTTCTTGAAGATGATATAGAGCTAAATAAAATTAATGATATTTTGTTTGACTATATAATGAATGAAAACAATTTTGTGTATATCATTATGAAAGAAATTAAAAAAACAGAGGAACTTAAAGAACAACAATTTATACAAAAAACTTTAACCTTGAAGAATAATTTATTTAAAAACTATGCTATTAACATACATGATACGAATAGTTGGTCAGTACCAAAAAAGATATTTTCTGCAAAAGATATTTTTTTGATTTTGATTTATGCTAAACAGTATGACACATATGATAATGTTCTTCTTTTTGCTACAAAACTATTTAAAACAAAACTTACAGAACTTAATGAAACTATGCAAATAAAAATGATATCAAAACTTTATCATAACAATTTCGACCCTGATATTATTAATGATATAAATTTAATTTTACTAAATAGTTTAAATTATTTCACTAATATATGCTTAATTAATATTAGTAGTGAAAATATAAATAATTCTTTTGATCAAATCAAGGACAATACAATATCTTCTCCTAAATGGAGAGATATTTTTACTACAAATAGTATGACAAGAGGAATTCGTAGTATCTTCTTTAAAGCTATAGTTGATTTTGCAAATTTAAAAACAAAATATAATATTGATTTTAATGACATAAATAAAATTCCTTTAAATGAAAAGATATTTAATATGAATTATCATGATAAAAGTATAAAATTTGATGATGAAATAAATACTTTGGGATATCTTGTGCATTTTTATGATGTATTTAATACAAAATTTAAATTATCTTCCATAACTAATGAAATATATTTTGGTCAAGAAATACATGAATTTCAATCAAAAAAATTTTTTGACTTTTATAATACAACAAGTGATGAGATTGAAATTGAAACTATGAATAGATTTATAATTTTTTGGATAGGGATTGCAGAAAAAATAATTACAAAATAAGTTGCTATAGAAAAAATACAGGATTTGATTTTTGACTTTTTAATGATAAAATAAGTTCCGATATAACAAGAACTAGCACACTAATATCATACCCC
>JAMOMG010000257.1 GCA_027068695.1 Flavobacteriaceae bacterium | reverse complement strand
CTATTGGGAACTATAATGTTTATTATTGGTTGTACATTTGCTTTTTATTTGGGAATTGATAAACTATTTTTAAATCCCTCAGGGAGATTAATTACTCAACGACCTCAGTTTTATATGGCTTTAGTAACCATGATTATTGGAACTCAATTCTTTTTAGCAGGTTTTTTAGGTGAAATTATTTTACGCACTAAAACCAACACCAAACGTTACAATATTTCAAGTAAAATTAATTGCTAACAAATTTCTATAAAATTACTATTTAATAGTATTTTTGCATTAAAATTAATTTAAAGATTATGAGCGCAATTTTAGAAAAAGCCAAGCTTTGGTTATCTGACACTTTTGATGCCACTACACAACAAGAAATTCAAGAACTTATTAATAATAACCCTGAACAATTAACTGAACGATTTTATAAAAACTTAGAATTTGGTACTGGTGGAATGCGCGGTATTATGGGTGCTGGCACTAACCGAATTAACAAATATACTTTAGGTAAAGCTACTCAAGGATTGGCAAATTATTTAAAACAATCGTTCCCTGATAAACCATTGAAAGTGGCAATTGCTTTTGATTGCCGTCATAACAGTCAATCTTTTGCCAAAATTGTAGCAAACGTACTTTCAGCCAATACTATAAAAGTTTATTTGTTTGAAGATATGCGCCCAACACCTGAATTATCCTTTACTGTTAGACATTTAGGTTGCGATGCTGGTATTGTTTTAACTGCTTCTCACAATCCTCCAGAATATAACGGATACAAAGTATACTGGAATGATGGCGCACAAATTATACCTCCTGATGATGCCAATATTATCAACGAAGTTAATAGCTTAGATTTTTCTGAAATTAATTTTAATGCCAATGAAAATCTAATTGAATATATAGGTAAAGATATAGATAAAGCTTTTGTAACTGCTTCAGTAAAAAATGGCACTTTTAATGTAAAAGGAAGAGGAAATCTAAAAATTGTTTTCACTTCATTACACGGAACATCTATTAAACTAATTCCAGATGCATTAGCAAAAGCAGGTTATACAGATGTTAATATTGTCGAAGAACAACGAGAACCAAATGGTGATTTTCCAACCGTTACATCTCCAAATCCTGAAGAACCTGCTGCTTTAAAAATGGCCATTGATTTGGCTAACAATATAAATGCAGACATTGTTATTGGAACAGACCCTGATAGTGATAGAATAGGAATTGCCGTTAGAAATTTAGATGGTAATATGATTCTTTTAAACGGTAATCAAACAATGAGTGTAATGACCGATTTTCTAATTAAAAACTGGCAAAAGCAAGGCAAATTAAATGGTAAACAATTTGTTGGATCCACTATTGTTTCAACCAATTTAGTTAATAAAATTGCTGAAAGTTATGGTGTTGAAACCAACGTTGGTTTAACTGGCTTTAAGTGGATTGCTAAAATG
>JAMOMG010000256.1 GCA_027068695.1 Flavobacteriaceae bacterium | reverse complement strand
GTTACTGTTCCTTTTTGTAGTGTAACAATTCCTGGATTTGCTCTTATAATGGTTTTTAAAGTTGTTTCATCACAAAACAGCATTTCAAAGTTTAGCTTAAACTTGTCCTTTATTACTAAATAATCATCTCTTAAAGAAGAAGATAGCATATAAACTTTATATCCTTCCTCTAAGGCTTTATCGGTTGCATTTTTAATTGCAGTAAAACCTTCAATGTCACTTTTATCAAGATTATAAGCTATAACTAGCATTACATTATTAGCAGCTAAAACATCATTTGTTAAATCTTCTCCATTTTCAGATTCTAAAAAGAAATCGTGTACAGGAGGAAGTTCATCTCCAATGTATTCCATTCCTTCTGGTATGTTTTTACCAATAGCATAAGGTCTAAAATCAATAATTGGCAAATGTACTAATACGTAATAAATTATATATAAGAATACAAAAAAAGATAAAAAGGATGTCCATTTTACAATGGTTAAACTAAACAAGGGCTTTATTAATTTATATTTCAAAACCAAAACTAAAATGAATGCCACTAATACTATATTTTTATAAAATGTACCCCAAGACGATAATTTAACAGCATCTCCAAAACAACCACAATCCGTTACCTTATCGTAATAAGCAGAATACCATGTTAAAAACAAAAACACCAAAATTATCACTAACAAACTCCAAACTGTAAGTTTAGGTAAGTACCCTAAAAGTAAAAATACACCAAGCATTATTTCTGCCAATATTAAAAAAATAGAAAAAGGTAAGGCGTAAGGAATTAAAAACTCCAAATTTAATACGTCTGCCCCAAAATACTCTTGAAATTTATATGCTGAACCTAAAGGATCTATTAATTTTACAAAACCTGAAAAAACAAATGTAATTGCGACAAAGAAACGTGAAATTTGGACTAGTATTCTCATAATTAAGTAGTTTCGTTTATATGAATTAATGCAAAAATAGCATAATTTATCATATCCTGATAGTTTGCATCAATGCCTTCAGACACAATTGTTTTTCCTTTATTATCTTCTATTTGTTTTACACGTAACAATTTTTGTAAAATTAAATCGGTTAAAGAACTCACTCGCATATCTCTCCAGGCCTCACCATAATCATGATTTTTATCTTCCATCAGTTGTTTTGCTACAGCCACATGTTTATCGTACAACGCTATGGCTTCATCTGTAGATAAATCTGGTTGTTCTACCACTCCTTTTTCAAGCTGAATTAAAGCCATGATTGAATAATTAATTATACCTATAAATTCTGAAACCTCTCCTTCATCTACTTTTCTTGTCGAATTTTGTTGCAATTGACGAATGCGTTGTGCCTTAATAAAAATTTGGTCTGTTAATGACGGTAATCTCAAAATACGCCAAGCAGCACCATAGTCTTTTAACTTATTTATATATAATGAACGACACTTTTCAATAA
>JAMOMG010000255.1 GCA_027068695.1 Flavobacteriaceae bacterium | reverse complement strand
TCAGCTTCCATTGCTCACTCCGCTGTAAAAACTAAATACCCTGCATCTGAAGGTATGGTAGCATTGTTAGAACCTTTTATTGATACGGTTGTTGTTTGTACAATGACTGCCTTGGTTTTAGTAATTACAGGAAATGTAGCTGCAGAAAATGCAAGTTTAAATGATGCACAAGCAATTCTGTTAACATCAGGAGCTTTTGCTTCCGTAATTTCTTGGTTCCCTTATGTTTTAACAATAGCTGTTGTGTTATTTGCATTTTCAACAATGATTTCTTGGTCTTACTACGGTTTTCAAGGGTGGGCTTATTTGTTTGGAAGAACTAAAAAAATGGAATACGCTTATAAAATATTATTTCTTGTTTTTGTTGTAATTGGTTCAGCAGCAAGTTTAGGTTCGGTTATTGGTTTTTCAGATGCAATGATTTTTGCAATGATGGTACCTAATATGATAGGTTTAGTACTGTTAGCACCTAAGGTGAAAGAAGAGTTGAATAAATATATGACAGCAATAAAATCTAGGAAAGCTTAGATGTTAAATTAATACAATGAATTATTCAAAATTCCATTTCGGGTACAATAAACGTCAACGAAATGGAATTTTATTTTTATTATTAATTATTGTGCTACTTCAGGTAGTATTCTTTTTTGTCGATTTTTCTTCGAATAAAACAATCAATTTATCTGAAAATAAAATAGCACTTTTTCAAAAGGAATTAGATTCTTTAAAAGCAATTCAATTAGAAAATAAAAAACCTAAAGTTTATTTATTTAATCCAAATTTTATTACTGATTTTAAAGGTTACCAACTTGGTATGAGTATTGAAGAAATTGACAGGCTTCATAGTTACAGAAAAAAAGGAAGTTACGTTAATTCAATAAAGCAATTTCAAGAGGTAACTAAAATAAGTGATAGTTTATTAAAAATAATTAGTCCAAAGTTTAAATTCCCAAAATGGGTAAATTCAAAAAAAATACCTCAAAAAGAGAAATTTACAAATTCATCTAAAAGAATAATTGTAAAACGGGATATAAATACTATTGAGGCTTCAGATTTAAGAATTGTGAATGGTATTGGTGAAAAATTGGCTGACAGGATTATAGCTTATAGAACTAGACTACACGGTTTTTCATTTGATAATCAGTTATATGAAGTTTGGAATATAGATAAAGAAGTAATTGATAGGGTTTTACAACATTTTGAAGTTGTTAAACCTCCTGTTATTCAAAAAATTAATGTAAACGAGGCAACTTTTAAACAAGTTTTAGCTATTGTTTATATTGATTATGAACTCACCAAAAAAATATTTAACTATAGAGATGAAGTTGCTGAGATTCAATCACTTGAAGAGTTAAAAAAAATTGATGGTTTTCCAATAGAAAAATTCGATAGAATTGCCCTATATTTGGTGGCTGAATAATAACATTTAAGATACTAGCC
>JAMOMG010000254.1 GCA_027068695.1 Flavobacteriaceae bacterium | reverse complement strand
ACAGATTTGCTGAAAATTTAAAAAAATATACTTCAGGAATAGATATTTTAACGAATACTAAATTAGATGTATCAAAAGTAGATTTAACTATAAAAGGTAAAACCTCATTGGTTATTGAATTAAAAAAATAAACTATGAAGTTTAAAAACTTATTTTTAATTATTTTTTATGGGATTTCTATATCCGTATTTTCTCAAAATTCTAATAGAAAATTTATTAAGCTTATTTCAAACGATTCAGTTGTTAAATTACAAACGAATGATGGTTGGTATAGAATAAAGCCGTATTCCAGTAAAATTATTGAAACTTCATTTATACCAAACGGAGAAACCTTTAATCCACATTCTGATGCGGTTATTTTAAAACCTAAAAAAAATTCTTTTAAAGTTTATGAAAACAACCAAAATATAACTATTTCAACTACTGGAATTAAAGCAATTATCACTAAAAACCCTTTTCAGATTCACTATTATTATAAAAATAATTTTTTAATTTCTGAACGAAAAGGTTATGAAAAAACTGATAAATATGAAATAATTGATTTTAATCTAACTCAAACTGAAGTTTTATACGGAGCAGGTGAACGTGCTTTAGGAATGAACAGGAGAGGTTATAAATTACAATTGTATAACCGTGCACATTATGGCTATGAGACACATTCTGAATTAATGAATTACAGTATGCCGTTGATTTATTCTTCTAAAAAATATGCAATTCTATTTGATAATGCTCCAATTGGGTATTTAGATTTAGATAGTAAAAAAGATAATTCATTACAATATGAAACCATTAGTGGAAGAAAAACATATCAAATAATTGCAAGTAATCAGTGGAGTGATTTGGTGAGTCAATATGTAACTTTAACAGGAAAACAACCTTTAATTCCTCGTTGGGCTTTGGGTAATTTTTCAAGTAGATTTGGTTATCATTCTCAAAAAGAGGTTGAAAATACTGTTCAGAAATTTATAGATGATAAGATACCGGTTGATGCGGTAATTATTGACTTATATTGGTTTGGGAAAACAATAAAGGGTACCATGGGAAATCTTGAGTTTTATAGAGATTCGTTTCCGAACCCTAAAAAAATGATTGCCAATTTAAAGAAAAAAGGTGTTAAAACCATTCTAGTAACAGAACCTTTTATTTTGACAACTTCAAATAAATGGCAAGAAGTTGTTGATAAAAATATTTTAGGTAAAACAAAACTAGGCAAGCCATATACTTTTGATTTTTATTTTGGACATACGGGGTTGATAGACATTTTTAAACCATCTGCAAAAAAATGGTTTTGGGATATTTATAAAAATTACACAAAAAATTATGATGTAGCAGGTTGGTGGGGAGATTTAGGAGAACCAGAAGTGCATCCTTCCAATTTAATTCATGTGAATGGAACTGCAGATGAGGTTCATAATATTTATGGGCATAATTGGGCAA
>JAMOMG010000253.1 GCA_027068695.1 Flavobacteriaceae bacterium | reverse complement strand
CATTATATCACTCCACTCAACACTTTCAGTTTTTGAAACTGATACATAGTTTTCAGAGATAAATACTTCCTTAACAAAGGGGAAGTTAAATAATGCTATTGCTAAAGGGCTATTTTCAGCTTCTTTAACATTTTTAAACTCTAAATCGTTTTCAACTAGCTTTTTGTTAGCAACAAATTTCATTACAGAAGGGTTTGGAGTAACCTCTGCGTATAGTTCTATGGGTATTTTTTGTTGTTTAATTTCTTTGGAAATTAAAATACCTCCATTATTTAAATAATTTTCAATTTGCTCTTTAACTTCATGCTGCACATCAGTCCATTCAACAATTGAAAAACGTTCAATTGCAATAAAATTTGCCGAAATAAATACACGCTTTACAAAAGGTAAATAAAATAATTGTTGGGCTAAAGGAGAATCTTTAGCTTCATCAATATTATTAAATTGATAACTCCCTGAAATTAGTATTTTATCTGTTGTAAATTTTAGTATGGTATCTGTAGTTGTATTCTCTATTTTTAAAGAAATTGCTTCCATTTTTTTAATTATTTGTGCAAAAGTACTAAAACATATTAAGGTATTTTCTAAAAATTAAAAAACGCCTCAAAATGGAGGCGTTTTTTAATTAAAACAAAACGTATAATTAAATATTTAATACAAGGGTAGCGGTAAACCTTGAAGTATTTGCGTCTAATTCAGTTGAATTTAACTGATTGTATTGTGGATAAAAATTATAGGATGCTGAGGTGTTATTGTATTTTTGATATGAGAAATCTAATTTTCCGCCTCTAAATTTATACCCTGCCCCAAATGAAAACCCTTCTAAATTGTCAGATTCTAAGGCGTTTTTATATGGGCTTTTGTTAATATTGTACCCTCCTCTAACAGAAATATCATTAAAACGCCATTCTGTACCGATGCGCAATTCGCCCACACTTTCTAAATCAGTATTAAATGCTTGATTTTCAGAAGTAAATCCAGCGTTACTTAATTTTATGTTGCTGTAGTTCTTGTAAATATAATCAATGCTAATTAAGCCTTGTGTGTTAAAAATATAAGCAAAACTCCCTGTTAATTTACTTGGTGTTCTTAATTTGTAGTCGAAAGCATTTACACCAGAATTTTCACTAAAAGTATTAATGTCATTTTCAAAAACAGTTACATCATATTCTGAGAAATCTTCAGACAACGTATACCAAACAGGAGATTGGTAAGCCAAGCCAAAGCGAATATTATTTGTTGGTTTTGAGATAAAACCAACATTGAAAGAATACCCATCACCTTGAGTTAATAATTCCTGAGTTTGAGATATATCAAAGGTATTTTCATTTCCATCATTATTATATTCTTCAATAAGTACATTTTGATAGTGTTCAATACTGTATGTGTTTATTGAAGCTCCAACATATAAATTATTATTGTATTGTGAAGCAATAGTGAATGAGTATTT
>JAMOMG010000252.1 GCA_027068695.1 Flavobacteriaceae bacterium | reverse complement strand
TCTGGTTCAATATAATTTGTAAAAATTAGAGTATAAATAACACTAATTAATGCAGAGATAAGGGCAATTCCTAGTCCTGTTTTTAAAGCTTCACCTAAGCTTAGGTAACCACCATTAATTTCTTTCACCTTTTTAATTCCTAGAACCAATAGGACAATCATTACAATAAATCCAAGAACACCGACTGACCAGTGAGGATCATAAGTTTTACCAATGGCAAAAATAACTACATTAATTAAAATACTTGTAAGTCCTAACATTAAACCATAGTTTAACATTATCTGTTTTGGTGTAGTTGTTTGGTTTTCCATATTAAAAGTATAGGTTTTAGTTTAACAAATATACTAAATACCGTTTAGTATATCATGCTAATTGTTAATATTAATAAATTGTTTTAAGTAATTTATTAGTAAACAGTTAATTAAAAATGTTACATAAAATTATAAAAAAATCATTGCTAATGCTAAAAATTGATTGTAAATTTGCAACTGGCAAGTCCTACACAACTAGCTCCCTTTGAATCCCCCAGGGCGGGAACGCAGCAAGGGTATTAGGTTGTAGCAGTGTGATGTAGGTAGCTTGCCTTTTTTTGTACACTATTTTTAGCTTTTAGCGTTTAACTTTATAACTTTACAGCTCAATAACTAATTAAATTTATGTCTAAAGTAGTTTTAATTACAGGAGGTTCTTCAGGAATTGGGAAATCTGTTGGAGAATATTTAACCCAAAAAGGGTTTGTAGTTTACGGAACAAGTAGAAATTCTAGTAAAATTAAAAATCATCCTTTTAAGTTGGTTTCTCTTGATGTAAATGATATAGATACCATAATAAGTGCTGTTGAAGAAGTGATTAAAAATGAAGGAAAGTTAGATATTTTGATAAACAACGCTGGTATGGGAATTACAGGTTCTATTGAAGAAACGCCCACAAATGAAATGCGTAAGGTATTTAACACTAATTTTTTTGGTGCAATTGATGTGATGAAAGCGGTATTACCACAAATGCGAAAACAAAAGAGTGGACTCATAATTAACGTAACTTCCATTGCTGGTTATATGGGTTTACCTTTTAGAGGTATTTATTCTGCTACCAAAGGAGCGTTAGAAATTGTTACAGAAGCTATACGTATGGAAGTCAAAAATTTTGGTATTGAAGTTACCAATGTAGCTCCAGGCGATTTTGCTACCAATATAGCATCAGGAAGATATCATACACCTGTTTTTGAAAACTCACCTTATAAAGAAATCTACCAAAGTAATTTAGATTTAATGGATGCACATGTTGATAGTGGAAGTGACCCTATTGAAATGGCAGAAGCTATTTATAAAATTATCAATACATCAAGACCCAAAGTTCATTATAAAGTAGGGAGCTTTATGCAAAAATTTTCAATCGTATTAAAAAAAATATTGCCAGATACAATTTATGAAAAGTTATTAATGAATCATTATAAATT
>JAMOMG010000251.1 GCA_027068695.1 Flavobacteriaceae bacterium | reverse complement strand
AAAAAAGCTAGTTGGTAAAATTTTAAATTGGTTTTAGGTTCAATATAACTATTGAAAACCAAGACCGTAAATTAATAAATATGATAACAGATCCAATTGCAGATTATCTAACTAGAGTTAGAAATGCTATAATGGCAGGGCATAGAGTAGTAGAGGTTCCTGCTTCAAAAGTTAAGAAAGAAATAACCAAGATTTTATTTGATCAAGGTTATATACTAAGCTATAAATTTGATGATGATAATGTACAAGGTACAATTAAAATAGCGTTGAAATATGATAGAGCAACGAAAGCTTCAGTTATAAAAAAATTACAACGTGTAAGTACACCGGGAGTTCGAAGATATGTAGGTGCAAGTGAAATGCCTAGAGTGCTAAACGGATTAGGAATAGCAATAGTATCTACGTCACATGGTGTTATGACTGGTAAAAAGGCTAGTCAAGAACATGTTGGGGGAGAAGTTTTATGTTACGTATATTAATAAAGAACTAAACAAAGATGTCAAGAATAGGAAATAACCCAATTACATTACCAGAAGGTGTTACATTCGAAATTAATGAGAATGTTGTTACTGTAAAAGGTAAATTGGGAGAGTTATCTCAAGAAATTACAGATGATATTAAGGTTGAAGTTGGAGAAGGGAAAATTACTTTACAACGTCCATCTGATAGTAAAAGCCACAAAGCTAAGCATGGTTTATATAGAGCTTTATTAAACAATATGATTATTGGTGTTTCACAAGGATGGACTAAAGAATTAGAACTTGTTGGAGTTGGGTATAGAGCTAGTAATCAAGGTCAAGTTTTAGATTTAGCCTTAGGTTTTTCACATAACATAATTTTAGATGTAGCTCCTGAAGTTAAAGTAGAAACTATATCAGAGAAAGGAAAAAATCCAATTGTTAAATTAACTTCATTTGATAAACAACTTGTTGGTGCTGTTGCGGCTAAGATTCGTTCTTTACGTAAACCTGAGCCTTACAAAGGAAAAGGAGTTAAATTTGTTGGAGAATTATTAAGAAGAAAAGCAGGTAAATCTGCATAATAGTATAGAAAAGTATTATGGCATTATCAAAGCTTGAAAGAAGACAAAGAATTAAGCATAGAATTAGAAAAATTATTTTCGGAACGGCTACTAAACCTAGGTTATCTGTGTTTAGAAGCAACAAAGAAATGTATGCTCAATTAGTAGATGATAAATCGGGTGTTACTCTAATATCTGTATCATCAAGAGATAAAGAAATTGAATCAGTAGGTTCAAAGTCAGACGTTGCAAAATTAGTAGGCAAGAGTATTGCTGAAAAAGCAATTAAAGCAGGTGTTGAGACAGTTGCATTTGACAGAAATGGATTTTTGTATCACGGTAGAGTTAAAGCTCTAGCAGAAGCTGCAAGAGAAGCAGGTTTAAAATTTTAATATTAATTATGTATCAAAAATACAAAAACGTAGAAAGAGTTAAACCTAGCGGGTTAGAACTACAAGATCACTTAGTAGGTGTGCAAAGAGTTACAAAGGTAACAAAAGGAGGAAGAGCTTTTGGTTTTTCAGCTATTGTTGTAGTTGGAGACGGAAATGGAGTTGTAGGTCAAGGATTAGGTAAGTCTAAAGATGTAGCATCTGCAATTGCAAAAGCAATAGAAGATGCTAAGAAAAACTTAGTTAGAATTCCAATTATTAAAAAAACACTGCCACACGAACAAAAAGGTAAATATGGTGGAGCAAGAGTATTTTTAAAACCAGCTTCACATGGTACGGGAGTTATTGCTGGAGGAGCAGTACGTGCAGTACTTGAGTCTGTAGGAGTGCATGATGTACTTTCAAAATCACAAGGTTCATCAAACCCTCATAATGTTGTGAAAGCAACATTTGATGCGTTATTGCAACTACGTAGTGCAGGTATGATTGCCAAAGAGAGAGGAATTTCTTTGGAGAAAGTATTTAATGGTTAAAAAGTATTACGATGGAGAAAATAAAAGTAACACAAGTACGAAGTAAAATTAGACGACCTCAAAATCAGAAAAGAACTCTTGAGGCGCTTGGTTTACATAAAATTAATCAAGTTGTTGAACATAATGCTACTCC
This sequence comes from Flavobacteriaceae bacterium, assembly GCA_027068695.1. The sequence continues at coordinate 5,326 of JAMOMG010000251.1, read as the reverse complement.
AGAAATTATTGGAATGGTGAATACGGTTAAACACTTAGTTTCTATTGAAGAAATTAAATAATTTTTATAAAGAGATGACATTAAATAACTTACAACCTGCAAAAGGATCGGTTAAAACACAAGGTAAGCGTGTAGGTAGAGGACAAGGTTCAGGAAAGGGAGGTACGGCAACAAGAGGTCATAAAGGAGCTAAATCTCGTTCGGGATACTCAAGGAAAGTTGGTTTTGAAGGAGGTCAAATGCCTTTACAACGACGTGTTCCTAAATTTGGTTTTACAAATATTAATCGTAAAGAATATGTTGGAGTAAACTTGCATAAATTGCAAGAATTGGTTGATAACAATAAAATTAAAGATACTGTAACATTAGATGTTTTAATAGAAAACCGTTTAGCTGGTAAAAATGACTTAGTTAAAATATTAGGTGACGGAGAATTAAAAGCTAAATTAAATGTAACTGTTCATAAATATACTGCAACTGCAAAGGCTGCTATTGAAGAAGCTGGTGGTTCAGCTGAAACGTTATAATAATTATTATAGATGAAAAAATTAATTCAAACCATTAGAGACATTTGGAGTATAGAGGAACTTAGAAATAAGATTCTATTAACACTGGGTTTTATGGCAATTTATCGTTTTGCTGCTCAGGTACCACTTCCAGGAATTGATATTTCTGTTGCGCAAGCGGCATTGCAGAATCAAACTAGTGGCGGAGGAATATTAGGATTACTAGATATGTTTACCGGTGGAGCTTTTTCAAAAGCATCAGTAGTTGCATTGGGTATTATGCCTTATATTTCGGCATCTATTGTAGTACAATTAATGGGGATTGCAGTTCCATATTTACAAAAGCTACAAAAAGACGGTGAAAGTGGAAGAAAAAAAATAAACCAAATTACACGTTGGCTAACTATTGCAATTACTATGGTTCAGGGACCTACTTATATTGCCAATATATATAATTTAATACCCTCATCAGCATTTTATATTAGTGGAAGTATGTTTTGGATAACATCTATGGTGGTGTTAACAGCAGGAACTATTTTTGCTATGTGGTTAGGTGAAAAAATTACAGACAAAGGTATTGGTAATGGTATATCATTGTTAATTATGATTGGTATAATTGCTCGTTTTCCAGGTGCATTTATACAAGAAGCTGTTTCAAAAATTACAGCATCTAACGGTGGGTTAATAATGATTTTAATTGAAATAATAGTATGGCTCTTAGTAATTTTAGTTTCAGTTTATTTAGTTACAGCTGTTCGTAGAATTCCGGTTCAATATGCAAGAAAAACGGTTGCTGGAAATATTAAAAATGTAGCTGGAGCTAGAGACTATATTCCACTAAAATTAAATTCATCAGGTGTAATGCCAATAATATTTGCACAAGCAATTATGTTTGCTCCTGCATTAATGGCTGGTTCAGATAATCAAACAGTAAAAACTATTGGTATAGAATTTTCAAATATGTTTGGTTTATGGTATAATTTATTGTTTGCTTTTTTAATTATAGTATTTAGTTATTTTTATACTGCAATTACAATACCTACCAATAAGATGGCAGATGATTTAAAAAGGAGTGGAGGTTTTATTCCTGGAATTAGACCGGGAAAAGATACGGGAGAATTATTAGATAGAATTTTATCTTTAATTACATTTCCTGGATCTTTATTTTTAGCTTTAGTAGCAATTTTACCATCAATAGTTATTAATTTTGGGTTAACACAATCTTGGGCTCTATTTTATGGAGGAACATCACTGTTAATTATGGTTGGTGTAGCAATTGATACTATCCAACAAATTAACTCACATTTATTAAATCGACATTATGATGGTTTAATGAAAAAAGGAACTAAAAGAAAATCATTAGCATAATAAAATGGCAAAACAACCAGCAATACAACAAGATGGAACAATCACAGAAGCATTGTCAAATGCAATGTTTCGTGTAGAGTTGGAAAATGGGCATATTGTAACAGCTCACATATCAGGTAAAATGCGTATGCATTATATTAAATTATTACCAGGTGATAAAGTAAAGTTAGAAATGAGCCCATATGATTTGACAAAAGCAAGAATTACTTACAGATATTAAAGTATAAACGATGAAAGTTAGAACATCAGTAAAAAAGAGAAGTGCCGAGTGCAAGATTGTGCGTAGAAAAGGCAGATTATATGTAATCAATAAAAAGAATCCTAGATTTAAACAAAGACAAGGATAGTTATGGCAAGAATAGCAGGTATTGATATTCCAAAAAATAAAAGAGGTGTTATAGCTTTAACATACATATTTGGAATTGGTAAAAGTAGAGCTAAAGAAATTTTAGCTACAGCAAAAGTTGATGAAGGTACAAAAGTTCAAGATTGGACTGATCAGGAAATTCACGACATTAGAGAGCAAGTAGGAGAGTACAGAATTGAAGGTGAATTACGTTCTGAAATTCAAATAAACATTAAACGTTTAATGGATATTGGATGTTATAGAGGTATTCGTCATAGATCTGGATTACCTTTAAGAGGTCAAAGAACTAAAAACAATTCTAGAACTAGAAAAGGTAAGAGAAAAACTGTAGCTAACAAGAAAAAAGCAACTAAATAATAACTAAATATTATGGCGAAAGCAAGTTCAAAAAAACGTAAAGTTATTGTTGAGACAGTTGGTGAAGCGCACATCACAGCTTCATTCAACAATATAATTATATCTCTAACTAATAAAAAAGGAGATGTAATTTCTTGGTCATCAGCTGGGAAAATGGGATTTAGAGGTTCTAAGAAGAATACTCCTTATGCTGCTCAATTAGCTGCTGAAGATTGTGCAAAAGTTGCACATGAAGCAGGAATGAGAAAAGTAAAGGTATACGTAAAAGGTCCAGGTAATGGAAGAGAATCAGCAATTAGATCTATTCACAACTTGGGAATTGAAGTTTCTGAAATTATAGATGTTACTCCAGCACCACACAATGGATGTAGACCTCCTAAAAGAAGAAGAGTATAATAATTATTAAATTTTAACAGATAGGATTTAGATTATCGAAGGATTAGCCTTAATTCATAATCCCTATCATTTAACTATAAAAAAATGGCAAGATATACAGGACCAAAAACTAAAATTGCTCGTAAATTTGGAGAAGCAATTTTTGGAGAAGATAAGTCTTTTGAAAAAAGAAATTATCCTCCAGGACAACATGGAAACAATAGACGTAGAGGAAAAAAATCTGAATACGCAATCCAGTTAGCCGAAAAACAAAAAGCAAAATATACTTACGGTATTTTAGAAAGACAATTTTCAAATTTATTTAAAAAAGCATCTAGTAGTAAAGGTATTACAGGTGAAATTTTATTACAACTTTGTGAATCTCGTTTAGATAACGTTGTATATAGATTAGGTATAGCACCTAGTCGTAGTGCAGCACGCCAATTAGTTTCTCATCGTCATATTACTGTAAATGGTGAGTTAGTAAATATCCCTTCATTTTCATTAAATGCAGGAGATGTTGTTGCTGTTAGAGAAAAATCAAAATCATTAGTTGCTATTGAAAATTCTTTAGCTAATAGAAATGATGTTTACGAATGGCTTTCTTGGAATTCTGAGACTAAACAAGGTAATTTTGTAAGTGTACCAGAAAGAATTCAAATTCCAGAAAATATCAAAGAACAACTAATAGTAGAGTTATACTCTAAATAATTTTAAAGATACCAATTCAATTATGGCAATTTTAAATTTTCAGAAACCCGATAAAGTAATTATGATTGATTCTACCGATTTTAGTGGTAGATTTGAATTTAGACCGTTAGAACCAGGGTTTGGTTTAACTGTTGGTAATGCTTTAAGAAGAGTGTTATTATCTTCATTAGAGGGCTTTGCAATAACATCACTTCGTATTGAAGGTATTGAACATGAGTTCTCAACAATTAAAGGAGTTGTTGAAGATGTAACAGAAATTATATTGAATTTAAAGCAAGTACGTTTTAAAAAACAAATAGAGGATTCTGATAAAGAAATAGTGAATATTTCGATTTCTAATCAAGAACAATTAACAGCTGGTGACTTACAGAAATTTATTTCTGGATTCCAAGTTCTTAATCATGATTTAGTTATCTGTAATATGGAAAAATCTGTTAAGTTAGATTTTGAAATTTCAATCGAGAAAGGTAGAGGTTTTGTACCTGCCGAGGAAAATAAAAAATCAGGAGTAGCACTAGGTACAATTTTTACAGATTCAATTTTTACACCAATAATTAACGTGAAATATGCTGTTGAAAATTTTCGTGTAGAACAAAAAACAGATTATGAGAAATTAGTATTTGATATCACTACTGATGGGTCAATTGCACCTAAAGATGCTTTAACAGAAGCAGCTAAGATATTAATTCATCATTTTATGTTATTTTCTGATGAGCGTATTACTTTAGAGGCAGATGAAATAGCTCAAACTGAAACTTATGATGAAGAATCATTACATATGCGTCAATTACTTAAAACTAAATTGGTTGACATGGATTTATCAGTTAGAGCATTGAACTGTTTAAAAGCAGCTGAAGTTGACACTTTGGGGGACTTAGTATCGTTCAATAAAAATGATTTGATGAAGTTCCGTAATTTTGGTAAAAAATCTTTAACTGAACTAGATGAATTGGTTCATAATAAAGGTTTAAACTTTGGAATGGATTTGGGTAAATATAAATTAGACAAAGATTAATTTAAAACGAAAGTTTTAATTAAGATAAGATATAGAAAATGAGACACGGAAAGAAATTTAATCACTTAGGAAGACAAACAGCTCATAGAAAGGCTATGTTTGCTAATATGGCTTGTTCTTTAATTGAGCACAAGCGTATTAATACAACAGTTGCTAAAGCGAAAGCCTTACGTCAATTTGTTGAGCCTTTAATTACAAAATCTAAAAATGATACTACTCATAACCGTAGAGTTGTGTTTAGTTACTTGAGAAGTAAATATGCAGTTACTGAATTATTTAAAGAAGTTTCTGTAAAAGTAGCTGATAGACCAGGAGGATATGTACGTATTATTAAATTAGGGAACCGTCAGGGAGATAACGCTCCAATGGCAATGGTAGAATTAGTTGATTACAATACAACTTATAATCCAAACGGAGCTAAGAAAAAGAAAACTACTCGTAGAGGTAAATCAAAAAAGTCTGAGAAAGCTATTGAAACTACTGAGGAAAATAAAGAGACAAATTAATGAAAACTCTTTAATAACATTAACAAGGATAGACTTTAAAAAGTTTATCCTTTTTTTTATATTTGAAAACGAAGTTATTAATTACTAATAAGTGTAAATTTATATATGAATTATACAAAAC
>JAMOMG010000250.1 GCA_027068695.1 Flavobacteriaceae bacterium | reverse complement strand
ATTTTCAGCATAAATATGTGGAATGCCATAATCATCAAAATATACTGTAGTCTCTTTTGTGATGTTTTCCAACTTAATAGAACCAGAATAGGAAGGTTTCAAACTGTTGAAATATACCCAACCTCCAATTAAAACCAATACTAATAATAGGCTAATTATGATTAAAACTTTTTTAAATGTGCGCATTTGAAAATAATTATTTTATCGTTAGTTCAAATATAATATTTTATATCATACAAACATATATAGTAAAAAATATTTGTCTAAATGTAAAATAAACTTTACATTTATAAAATATTTAAATATAATATCTATATGAAATCAAGACTTTTATTTCCACATAAATATAAACTACTAGGATGGTTTTTGCTTACAGGAGGGCTTGCATTAGGAGTAATTTTACTATTTAATGAATATGAATATCCCAAATGGGAAATAGATGTTTTTCCTTTATTGGGAGAGAAGGATATATTTTCTTTATCCCCTTTAAAATGGGGAAAAAATAATGTATCAGATGAAATTGCATCAATTTTATTAATTATTGGAGGAATTTTAGTCTCATTTTCAAAAACAAGAGACGAAGATGAGTACATTTCAAAAATTAGAATGGAATCTTTAATTTGGGCAACCTATGTAAATTATATTATTTTAATTTTTGCAGTGCTTTTTGTATTTGATTACACTTTTTTTAATGTTATGATTTGGAATATGTTTACCATATTATTATTTTTTATGATACGTTTTCATTACGTATTGTACAAATCTAAAAAGATTATTGAAGATGAATAACACAATAAAAGTTGAGCGTGCAATTCTCAATTTAACTCAGGCAAAATTAGCTGAAATGATTGGTGTTAGCAGGCAAACTATAAATGCTATGGAATTAAACAAATATGTTCCATCAACAGTATTGGCTTTAAAAATTTCAAAAATATTTAAAAAGCCTGTTAATGAAATTTTCTTTTTAGAAAAGGATGATTAAAGGTACTTTTCTTTAATAATATTCAAATGGTGTATTTGATGCCCTGCAATAATAAACCCCAATGCTCTAACTGAAACGACACTACCGTTTGCAGATCCGGTATTGGTTAACATTTCATTTGAAAAACTTTTAAACAGTAAAATAGTTGCTTTTCTAACCAAAGAAAATTCATTTAATAATTCATCAAAATCTCTATCATTTCCATTTGAGTTTTTCACATACCAATCTTCATCAAAACCTTGTAAATTTGTAGCGTCATTTCTTGCAAAACGCAATGCTCTATAACTTAATACACGTTCAGCATCAATTATGTGTTGAATTAATTCTTTAATAGTCCACTTTCCTTCTTCATATCTATATTGAAGTTTTTCTTCAGGTAAGTTTTTCAAGGTGTTAATTAAATTTTCTAGTGAATTATTTAGTACTTCTAGCAAATTTATCTCACCTAAAATTGTGACATAATTTTTATAGAAAGATGAATATTCATCTTCTTTCAGTTGATTTGAGTTCATAGTTAAGCTGAATTTCTACTTGCGTTAATGTTTCCAAATAATGATCTAGTAACCATTTTTTCATACACTTTAATTAAATCAGTATCAGGATTTTTCTGTTTCTGTAATTTCTGAATTTCCCGTAGTGCATATTGTTGTATGGTTAGTAAAGGTAAAACAATATTCTCACGAATGTTTATAGATGCTTTTCCAACTTTGTTACTTTGCATTAATTCATTATAGTCAGAGAGTTTTAAAATTAATCTTTTTGAAGTTTTATATTCAGTATAAATAAGTTGCCAAAATTCTCCAAACTCTTCGTCTTCACTCATATATTTGGTGAGTTCAAAAAAAGATTTTGAAAGAGACATCATACTATTACCAATAAGCGTTTTGAAGAAATCTGAATTTTTATAAAATGTTTTTAGTTTATCAAATTCACCATTGTCTTCGTATTTTTTTAAAGCAGATCCTACACCATAAAAACCAGGAACATTTTGTTTTAATTGGCTCCAAGAACCTACAAAAGGAATAGCGCGTAAATCAGCAAAGTTTAGTTTTTCAGATTTAGAACGTTTTGAAGGTCGACTTCCAATATTAGTTTTAGCATAATATTTTAAGGTACTCATACGTTCTAAATATGGTAAAAATTTTGGATGATTTTTAAAATTAGTGTACGCTTCATAACTAGTTAAAGCCAAATCATTCATGATTTCAGCATCATTTTTAGTCATAACATTACTATCATTACTAAACAATTCGTTTGAAATTCCCGAACTTAATAATTGTTCAATGTTGTATTGGGCAGCATCTAAGGTTCCAAAATTTGAACTAATAGTTTGTCCCTGTACAGTTAATTGTATTTCTTCATCTTCAATTGTAGGACCTAATGACGCATAAAATTGATGCGTTTTTCCACCTCCACGAGCAGGAGGGCCACCACGACCATCAAAAAATATAACTTTTATACCGTGTGCTCTAGATACTTTTGTTAAGTTTTCTTTTGCTTTAAAAATAGACCAGTTTGCCATTAAATAACCGCCATCTTTTGTTCCGTCAGAGAAGCCGAGCATAATAGTTTGTTTGTTGTTTCTATTTTTTAAATGGTTTTTATAGGCTGTGTTTGTATATAGTTTCTCCATAACACTTGCGGCATTTGTTAAATCATCAACGGTTTCAAAAAGTGGAATAATATCAACAGTTATATTGTGTTTGTAACCACATAAATTAAACATAGCAAATGTTTCCATTACATTTACAGCAGTTTGGTTGTTACTAATAATGTAGCGGTTTGCACCTTTTTCTCCATTATTTTGTTGAATGGTTTTAATTGCTTTTATAGAGCTTAATGTTTTTGTAACCATTTCATTTTCAAATACAGATAAATCTAGATTGTCTGAAACTGTTGAAAGAATATTTAGTTGTTTACTTTCGGAAAGTTGTAAATAGTTTTTTGGGAACAATTCACTCCCTTTTTTTTGTAAAGTTGTTACAATTTCAGAAAACACAGTGTGATGAACTCTACTATCTTGCCTTATATCTAATGTTGCAAAATGATACCCAAACAAATGAACTTTATTAATAAAATCGTTCATTTCATCTAAATAAAGTGATTGATGTTTTGTGATAAGAGTTTCTTTAATATGAAATAATTTTTCTTTAAATACATCTAAAGGAAGTAATGTATTAAAATTAGCATCAACACTATTTTCAAAAAGCATCTTTTCTAATTCTATAATAGATTGTTCAACACCATCAAATGTTAAGCGTCTTTTTAATAAACGAATATCTCTATAATAATTTTTTAAGATGGTTTGTTTTAAACGTTTGGCAACATCTAATGTAATTTGTGTAGTTACAAAAGGATTTCCATCTCTGTCACCTCCAGGCCAAAAACCTAAATCAATTATCTCATTATCAATTAATTCACCGTTTAAAATATTGCTTTGGATATACCCGTATACTTTTGATATAGAATGATAAAATACATTTTCTAAATACCAAATTAAATTAATGGCCTCATCATAAGGTGTTGGTTTTTCGTGTTTAAAAAACGGAGTTTTACCCAATTGAGCTAGAAGTTGATTTATCAATAATAAATTATTATTTTCAATAGCTTCTGTTAAATCAGTTATAATTCCTAAAACAGTTCCAGGGTAAAATTGTGTTGGATGTGCTGTTAAAACAACACGAACTTTGAAATTTTTTAAATAGTTTTTTAAGTCTTCATTTTTATTTTCTAAAGAGGCCATTTCTTTGCTGTTTCGCAAAGTTCCAACGCCATCCATATTGTTCACAATTGGAAATGCAGCATCTTCAATTGCATCAAATAATACTACCTGACGTTCAATGTATTGAATGAATTTAAATAATAAATTTATTTTTTCTGTTTCGCTTGGATCTTCCTGATATGTTTTAAAGAAGGTTTCAACAATTTCAGTTGGATTTTTTTTATTTGCAAACCCATTTTCACAAACATCATGAAATAGTGGTAACAAAACGCCTGTTTTTGTTATTGTATCAAACGGAAGTGTCATAAAAATACTATTGTAAATTTGAAATTTAGACAATACGCTTTCGTTAAACCTTGTAAGTTTTGGTGACTTGTGCATGTTTTTTGTTTAAAGTTGAAAATTACAAAAGCTTCTTTAAAAAGATACCTTTTGGGATATTAATTTAACGAAAACGTTTTATAAAAAAAACTATTTTTTATTTTTTTCGTGAGCTTTGTATAAATCAGCAATTTTAAAAAAACTTTTTTGTAATTGTAAATTGCTATAAAGCTTATTATATGAGTCGTAAATAAACTCAGTAGGAGGATTATATTCAGTGTACATAGGTATATTAAAATACCCTTCCTCAATATTTCTTATGTTTAACAGCATAAATTGGTAAGAGGTTAAACGAAGCCTTTTGTTTAGATTGAATTTGCTATTCAAGTTTATTGTTTTTTTAAATGAGGTTGTATAAACACTTAGAGGTAATAGGTTTATACTGTTTTTTTCTTGTGAAAACCCTATAAAACTTGTAAGTAATAATATAAATATAATCTTACATTTATTAATAAACATAGAAATAAATTAAATTTGAGATGGTATCCTAAAGTTACAATTTTATTTTTAAAATGGTTGAAGTAGACTTTGAAACCTTAAATCTATCATCTAATCTTTTACCAATTATCCAAACAACGTTATTATCTGAACATAGAAGCCACGTATTTTCTTTGTCAATAAGCGAAAGTTTTTCATCTTTAAAAAACTTACTTATTTTCTTTTTACCTTGTAGACCTATTGGATAAAAATAGTCGCCTTTATGCCACCTCCTTAAGGTTAAAGGGAATTTAATTTTATCATAATCAATAGAAATAGTGTTATTATCATCAAAAATTAATTCGTTAAATACGTTGTTTTGACGGTTTTTGGAATCAAAAGGAATATCAATTTTATCAAATTTTAATTTGATTGGGTATTTTATTTTAGTAATATTTTCTTTAATTTCAAATACTCCAGATTCTTCTATATTTGATAAATTAGTTAAAATTAAAACATTTCTGTCTTTAAGTAATCTATGTGTTTTACTAAATACAAATTTTCCACTTTGTGCATCTAATAAATCACAAATATCATCCCATTCTGTAAATCCATAATTTTTTAATAATTCATATAAATAAATTTTTGGGTTACTTAATTTTTTTAGTAAAGGAATACTAAAGTGTAACTCTTTATTTATAGAAGAAACTATTGTTTTACTCACATTTTGTACACAATCTTTAACTATTTGTTGACTCCCTTTTAAGTTTTCGAGTGTATTTTGAAATGAGTCTAACAAACTGGGGTTCAATTCTTTTAAAACAGGAACTATTTTATGTCTAATTTTATTTCTAACATATTTTAAAGAAGAATTGCTCTGATCTTCTCTCCAATGTAATTTATTTTTGGTAGCGTAAATTAAAATGTCATTTCTATCAAAAGGAAGCAAGGGTCTTATAATATTACCATTTACTTCAGGTATTCCAGTTAGCCCATCTAAACCTGTTCCACGTGTTAAATTAATAATGAAGGTCTCAATTACATCATCTTTTTGATGTGCAGTTAATATAAAATCAAGATTGTTCTCTTCTGTAATTTTTTGAAACCAATTGTAACGTAAGTCTCTGGCTGCCATTTGAGTTGAAATACTATTTTCTAGTGCGTATTTTTTGGTCTCAAATTGAATTGTAAATGTTGGAATTTTTAATTCTTCTCCCAATTCTTTCACAAATTGTTCATCTTTTTTGCTTTCTTTTCCTCGTAACATAAAATTACAATGAGCTAATGAAATTGAAAAGTTTAGCTGATAAAATAAATGTGTTAAAACAGCACTGTCAATGCCACCAGAAATAGCAATAAGTAAATTTTTACCTTTTAAAAATGATAAATTTTGATTGATATGTTTTTGTAGAATGGTTTTCATAATTTATGAGTAAATATACTTATTTAGAGGTTAATAAAACATATTTCATTGCTTTGGCTTTTAATAAGCATTCTTCATATTCTTTTTTTGGAATAGATTGTGCCGTAATTGCACTACCCACCGAATAGGATATATATTTTTTTGAAGCATTATACAAAATACTTCTAATAATTACATTAAAATCAAAATCGCCTTTAGGTGTAAAGTACCCAACAGCACCAGAATACAAGCCACGTTTTGTTTCCTCTAATTCTTCAATAATTTTCATTGCTGAAATTTTTGGAGCTCCTGTCATGCTTCCCATTGGAAAAGTGCTTTTTATAATATCAACAGGGTGAAAATCCCTTTTTACTTTACAAGAAATAGTTGAAATTAATTGATGTACTTGCTTAAAAGTATATACTTTACATAGTTCATTAACTTTTACAGAACCTTTAATTGCAAAACGAGATAAATCATTTCTAACCAAATCAACAATCATTGTATTTTCAGCTACTTCTTTAGGGTCTTTTGCCAATTCTGTGACTAACTTTTTGTCTTCGTTATAATTTTTAGCTCTTTTTTCAGTTCCTTTAATTGGTTGAGAAATTACAATTTCATCATCTTTTTTTAAATAGCGTTCAGGTGAAGCTGATAATAAAAACATATCATCTAGTTTTAAAAAAGTAGCAAAAGGAGGCTTGGAAATTTCATTTAAATTTTGATATACTACAAATGGATTAATAGTTGAGTTTTCACTGTAAAACTCTTGACAAAAATTGGCTTCGTAAATATCTCCACGGTGGATATAATTTAAGATAGTATTTAATTTTTGATAGTATTCATCTTTGTGAATTCGAAGTTTTATTTTAAGTTGGTTGTTGGTTACCTGCTGTTGAGTATTAATTATTTGTTGTTGGTTTATTTCTTTTAAATCAAAATCAATTTCATGTTGATATGCATTTAAATATTTTAACTCAATGGTATCTTCTTTAATTAAAAATATTTTTTTTGGTTGAAAAAAAACTAAATCAGAAAAATTCAATCCATCAAAATTAGTTGAAGTTAGTTTTTCAATATCGTTTTTTAAATCGTAACTCAAATAACCAAAAATATAATCGTTCACATTTGATTGATATGTTTTTAATTTTTTAAAGGCATTTGTATAAGTAGTTTCAACTTTTGAAACAGCATCAATAGCTAGAATGGCATCAAAATTTGAATATTTTTGTTGGTAATTATTACTATCAAGCCAAATAATTTCTTTAAACTGTTGCGCCCATTGTACAAGCTGTATTTTAAATTCAGATATATTTTGAACTTTAATTTTGGTGGTGGTTCGAAGCATTATTGCAAAACTAAAAAAGTCGTTTCAATTTGAAACGACTTTTTTAGTTTTTGTTATGTATTTTTTAACTATGAATAGCTCTTTTGTTAACTGCCAAGCAAGCTTCTTTAAAAGCTTCAGTATACGTTGGGTGCGCATGAGAAGAACGAGCGATATCTTCAGAAGAAGCCCTAAATTCCATAGCAATAACGGCTTCAGCAATCATATCGGCAGCTCTGGCTC
>JAMOMG010000249.1 GCA_027068695.1 Flavobacteriaceae bacterium | reverse complement strand
TTCGACCGTTATATCCAAAAGTTCGAGATGTTATCGGCAAAATAAAGATTAAGTCTTTACGGAGTTGAACGATAACATCAAGTTCGTTTTTCTTTTTGGAAGTCCTGTCTCTTTTTCAAAAAAGAGACGCAAAAACTCTGAGGAAAAGAAAAACAAACTCTCTTGAAAATTTGAATATGCCTATTTTGTGGGTAAATTTAAACTTTCGAGGAATTAAAATGGCACTAGCAAAGTGTGTAGAATGTGGAAATGATATATCAAGCAGTGCTAAAACATGTCCACACTGTGGTATAAAACATGTCCAAGAAAATACAGGTTGGTCTTTTTTTGACTGGGTAGGTACAATTATTTTTATAATTGCTATGTATGCATGGGATCCATTTAGCATGTTTAGTTCGGATACAAACAATTGGAGGCAAGAAAGTATTGGAACTCTCTTACAAGAGAACACTGACAAAATATCTGAAAATAAGCAATTCTGGACTACTAGTTATTATCTCGATGAGTTTGGAGAACCGACAAGCCTAGGATATATTACAACTTCCTTACCAATAAATGGTACATACAGTAACACTGCAACACAAAATTCAGAATTAAAAATAAACTTTTTAATTTCCAACTCTTCAGAAGTTTCAATAATGCTTTATAAATACTCAAATAACCCTGTTAAAACAAGTGTAGCAACAAAATATAAAGTATTAATGCAAGATAATATAGGTAATAGGTTCACTTTAACAGCAATACATAATTTAGATAGATTTGTTTTCGATGCCATTGATTCCAAAAGAATACATGATAGTCTAATAAAAGGTGGGAATATAAAGTTTAAAATAATTGAGATTGACTCTCCAACAACAGAATATAACTTTAAAGTTAATATAGCTAGTTCATATGATAATATATACAAAAAACTAACAAATAAGGAGATTAGATGAATTTTGGAGAAAAAAAATCTACTATAAAAGATGTTGATAAAGTTATTGATGAATTTAAAAATGTAAAAAGACCAGATATGGATAACGAAGGTGATTCAGCAAATGATCCTGATTTCTATAATTATCTCTCAGAGAGTGATAAAAAAATAGTTGATGATACTACAGAAACTATTAAAAATTATATTAAAAATGATGATGGTAGTCCAAATAAAAGAGCCATTACTCTAATGAATAAAAGAGGTTATAAAACGACTTTACATATAGGGCAATATAGCGAAAATGAAGAACTCGTTGGAAGTGTAGAAATTAAAACTGATAATAAAGATGACGAAGATGATGACTTAATATCAATAAACTTAGATAAATTTTAGACAAGTGGGATTGGAATTGATGATTTACTTTTAACTTTTTGATTTCAAAACAAGTTCAGATATAACAATTACTTGGAAGAAAAATATGCCTACCCAGCCGATATTCAGAGCTTTTTTGAGAAAATAACCTAAATAGTTATTAAACCAAACTAAAGAAAAACGGCATATTTTTCAAGACAGTCGTTA
>JAMOMG010000248.1 GCA_027068695.1 Flavobacteriaceae bacterium | reverse complement strand
AGTTGCCTGAAACTTTTGTAAAAACATACAATGCTAAAACGAAAATAATTGATAGAACTAATTTTAGAGAATTTATAAAGTGTTAATGCCTGTGTACAACAATGGCTAAAAAAAATTGCTAAATTATGCTGATTACAGAAAAACGATTAACTTTACTAACTAACGACGATAAACATCGGAAAAGTACGATTTTACAATCGCAACTTTTCCTAGCCTAACCCGTTGTACAATATTTTTGAAAAAACTTTATAAAATATTATTTTTAATTACATTACTTACAACAATTTCTTGTAAGAAAAATTATGATTGCTTTGAAAAATATGAAAACAAATCAAAACATTGGGGAAAATCTTTTATAAAGATTAAGTCGTCTGAGACCTCTGAAAATGGATGTATCTATCAAGTTCAAACATATATTAGTATTAACGATTCTGTTTCTATTAATAAAGCCAAACTATATTTGAAAAATCGAAAAATTTATATGAATTGTGAGGATTTGAAAATAGACGATTTTTTACTTTTTGATTTGACTCTTTCCGAAAAAAAAGAATATGAAATTAAGATTCGATTTAATGATAAGACAAAAATATTCCAATGTAGTTATGAAAATGATTATTTGATTAAAAAAAATATTAAAGTAAAGAAATTTAGAATCAAAAATATATTCTTGTACCAACCCGATTTCGATGAAAACAAATATTTTCCTATGGATGGAGTTTTTTTTGTAACTGAAAATTACGGAATTATAGGAGATTACCTAATAGGTGACAATGATTGGATTATTTCTCCTTCAGGAAATATATTAGAAGATTATATTGATTATTCTGATAAAACATTTGGAAAATTATTGTAAAAATAAAACATTGTACAACAATGGGTATAATTCATTGCTAGGTTTGGTTACAGTCCGACAATCTTTCTGTATATTTAACCTGATTTCACAGCCTGAAAATCCTAGCGGATTTACACGCACGAAATCATAACCCTAAACCGTTGCCTGTAATGGCGGATTTCAGGTCTGAAATCCAAAATCTGAGTTTTAAAATAGCATAAAACTTGTCAGAATAATGCATTGTCCGACTTGAGTATTGGAATGAATAAATGAGAAAATAGAAAATTATAGACTAACTCCTACTCTAGCGTTCAGATAATTATCGGAATGAGAATTGACACGTACAGAAATTGAATCGGATATTATGCTCATTTCCGAGAAAGTTCTGATTGATAAATACTAACTAAACCGATAACATTACCGATTTTTAGTACAATAGCGGAATTAAAAGCTGAATCCGATAGATTTCCCTTTCTCTACGGATTTTGAGTAATGAGTCGCACAAAATGAGTAATGAATCGAATTTATTTTCATTGTGGAGAAAACTCTGATTGAAAAATAGAAACTAAATAGATAAATTGTAACAAAACTGATAACTGCTAGAATTTGAGAATTGAATCGGATTGATTTTAGAATGATTAAAAATTAGAGTAAAAAGCCAAAA
>JAMOMG010000247.1 GCA_027068695.1 Flavobacteriaceae bacterium | reverse complement strand
GTATATTTTCTTTTTTCAAGAAGGTCACTTAATTTATTATATGGCGCTCCTCTTGGAACGTAATTTGAAATAACATACAAGCATTGATTGTACGCTTTTACCCAATCAGGAAATTCTTCGCCAATACCGTAAGTTTTGATATTAACATTAAAATCTAATTGAAATTTTTCCTGATTTTCTTTGGAAATAACAGGAGCGGTTACTCTATATTTTAAGGTGATAATATCTCCAAAACCTGGTATTTCTTTTTCTGCTTCTAAAATGTACAAAGCTTTAGGAATGGTTGTAACCAATCGGTCAAAATGATAATCTAATTTTAGTACACTATTTAAGTTTTCTTTCTTTTTGTCTTTATCTAATAACTCAAAACTTAAATTTTTAAGTCCATCTTTATCTGGAACCACTTCATCTAAATCTTCATTGTATTTGAATAAGCCAAATTCTAATTCTTTTGTAATATTACCTGAGGCAGTAAAAGTCAACTCATTGTTTTTATTAACGCCTTTTTCAATAAATAACCCTTCTTTAGAAACCATCACGTACAAATGTCTTTCTATTGGTTTTTCATCCTCTTGAAAAGCTGAGACAACCAATAGTTTACGTATAAATTGTTCTTCTTTTTTAGGTGATTGAATTGGCCCTGTTAACGTAATTTTTACTGCTGTTTCAGAGGTGTTTTCTATGTTTATTTTTGTGAGAGGTTTATTATCTGGCGTTTCAAAGTCTTTCATATAAAGTGCTTTAAATTGCCAATTTTTTAACCCTTCACAATTTTCAATATATGCTTTAAATGTAATTTCAGATTGTTCTTTTGTATCAGGAAAAGTAATGGTGTCAAGGTTTGTTTCAAGCATACAATCTAACAATTGAATTTCTAAATTGTTTTGTAGTTTAATGGCTTTGTTTTCTTCTTGATATGCTACTGAAATTTCTAAAACAATTGATTTTGGTGGATGTGTAACATCATAATCTCCATCAGGATCTGATGCACCAACATAGATGGAAGCCCAGCCATCTTCAAAAGTCGGATTTTCTGATAAATCTATCCATTGAGATTGTCGAGGATCAAATACAATTTGTTTGGTTAATTCGTCTAAGTCTTCATCATTTTCATCTACAACTTTGGCATAACAAATAAGTGTTTGGTCAATATTTGGTCTTAGAATTCTTTTATTGTCAGGAGTTGTTTTAATGATTATTTTTTTTTCACCTCCAGCATTAATTTTAACTAGCTTTTGGAAAGAATTTCCTTCTGCAGTTGCTGTGACAGTTATGTTAAATGGGTTGTTGGTTGGTTTGTCTTTTAAGGTTAACTGACTGTCAAGCGTTCCAATATTACTAAAAGGCATTATTTTTAAAGCTTTAGTAGGAGTTGTAACTCGAATTGATGCATTTACCAAATGCTTACCTTTTTCTGTAACTTTCCAAACTTTAACAACGAGGTTTTGAGGTTCATTTAATTTTAAGTTAAAACTATTGTGGTTTAGTTGTAAAATGTAATCTACAG
>JAMOMG010000246.1 GCA_027068695.1 Flavobacteriaceae bacterium | reverse complement strand
TTATTCATCTTCATACTCTTTACGTTTTTGTCCGAATTTATCAATTAATAAAATAATTCCTAGCCCAAGGAAAATATAAAAAATGGCAATCCAAGTTTCCTGCTGTGAGAAATCAGGAGAGTACCGTTTAAAATTTTCAACAACTTCGTTTCCTCTTGCATCTAATAATATTCTACCATTTTCAACTTTATAAACAACTTTCTTCCAAGGCCAAACCATTCCTAAAGAACCTGTAATAAAACCAATAATAATAGCTGTAACTATTTGGTGCCAACGCTTTAGTACATATCCTAAAATATGTGAGGTAAATATCAACCCAAAAGCAGATCCAGCAGTAAACGATGCTATTATTTTAAGGTATCTCAAACGTTCTTCACTATTCATAAAGCTAAAGTCTCCTGTAATTATTTCTGCAAAAGTTTTATATAACATGGTAACAGAGTCAACCAGTAGTAATACATAATTACCCAACAAAATTAAAATAAATGAACCTGAAAGCCCTGGTAGTGTCATTCCTGAAACACCTATAATTCCACAAGCGAATACAAACCATAAATTATCATTTTCTTTTGCTGGGTTCATAAAACTAATAGCAATACCTAATGCAGCACCAATTGACATTGCAACAATGTTGGTTGTTTTCCAGTCATTAAAATCTTTTGAAATATAATAGATTGATCCTAAAATCATTCCAAAAAAAGAACTCCAAACATACAATTCATAATATTCTAGTAGATAATCTAAAACAAGAGAAACGCTAAAATAGCTAAATGTACTTCCTCCAAAAACAAGCAACAAAAAAGTTGCATTTGTATAGTAATAGAAACTTTTAAATCTTCCATTAATTAACAATAAAAAAGCTTTGTAATTTATTTTTCTAAAAGAATAAATCATTTCTTCATAAAACCCCAATACAAAAGAAACTGTACCACCAGAAACGCCAGGAACTTTATTAGCAGCACCCATAGAAAGTCCTTTTAAAAAAAGAAAAAACTTATCTAATATGGTACGTTCTCTAGCCATAATTATCTATATATTATTCGAACTATTATCAGCTATTTTTTCTAATAGAATAATTGTTAAAAATCCTATAATTAACAATATTATTGCTGGTAATATTTGGGAGTCTCCTTCAAATGAAAAAGGCAATATGCTTTGCTGATTAAACGGCACTTTGATTCCATGAGAGTTAACCCGCCAAGTTAATGTTTCTTTCCAAGGCCATATTTTATTTAGAGAACCTAGTATAAATCCCGTTAAAACCGCCAGTGTAAAATTCTTGTAATGATTAAACAACCAATTTAACACTTTTGAAAAAGACAGTAGACCAACTATTGCTCCAAAAACAAGTATTGTCAATAATTTTAAATCTCTAGTGTGAATTGCCTCTAATACTGGTTTATATGCTCCCAACAAAACTAAAATAAATGCGCCTGAAATTCCTGGTAAAATCATAGCACAAATTGCTAATGCCCCAGCTAAAAACAGAAATAATGGAGAGCTATTTGAAGAAATTAAAGGCTGTAATGTAGTTATGTAATAAGCTATTCCAGCGCCCATTAATAAGCTCACTATTATTCTGCTATTCCATTTAGTAATTTGTCTTCCCACATACAAAATACTTGCTAAAACTAGCCCAAAAAAGAATGACCAAACCAATATAGGTTTATGTTCTAACAGCCAAGATATTAGTTTTGCTAAAGAAATAATGCTAATAAAAATACCTGAGAGTAATGATACCAAAAAGTTCCCATTAATGGCTTTCCAAGTCGCTTTAATTCCTTTTGTTTTTAAAAGTTTTAATGTACCAAAATTTATTGAGCTAATTGAAGTTAATAACTCTTCGTAAATTCCTGATATAAAAGCAATTGTACCTCCCGAAACCCCAGGAACAACATCAGCTGCACCCATGGCTATTCCTTTTAAAATAATTATAAAATAATGTCTAAATTTTCTTTGCTGCATTTGTCTTCAAAATGTTAGTTTGACAAATGTAGTATTTTTATTGTGAAGTTTTTTTGAAACTATTTATAATGTTTTTTACCTTTTCCATTTTGTAAACTTCAGGAAAAAGTTCCTTTAAAATTGTTTGATCTTCAAAATTAATAAACAGTGCTGAAGTTAAATATTTTTTACCTTTTTTATCGTTTTTAAATTTAAAGCACAAACCACTTAACCGATATTCTATTTCGGCAAAATTTTTAAAATATGATTTTGATTTCAACAAGTATTTTAATGCATCCTCATACTCGCCTAAAAAACATAGAACATCACTTAAGCCCAACCATATTGTAAGGTCAAAATCTTTTAACAATAAACATTGTTTAAATGCATTCTCTGCTTCTTCAAAAAGATCTATATTCAAGCATATTTCGGCATATTTTCGCCAATATTTTGAATTTAGTTCATCTATTTCAAGAGCTTTGTTGATATGAAATAATGCTTTTCTGTACTTTTTCTCTTTTATATTTATATTGGTAATTGCTATCCACCCTTTATCTAATAAAGGATCTTCATGAACTGCTTTCTTATAGAATTGAATTGCTTGTGTTGAGTCATTTAATTTTTCATAACACTCACCTATTCGTAAAAAAACAAATGATGTTGGATCATCCAACTCTATAGTTATTTTATAATTCTCAATAGCTTCTTTATAATTATTTAGCTGCTCTAATGTTTTTGCTTTTTCTAAATAAGCTCCCACAAAAAACTCATCAATAAGTACTGCATAATCAAAAGCGCGTAAAGCCTCTTTATAGTCTTCTGTAATAAAATATTGACGTCCTAATTGATGCCACGCAACTTCACTATAAGGGTCTTTGTTTATATAATTATTCAAATAATCAATAGCTTCATTATGCTTATTTTGCATATCAAAACAATAAATTATATTGTAAAGAGATGAATAATCTTCAAAATCAACTTCTAAACATTTCGCAAAATTAAGCCTAGCTTCATTAAAATCATCTAAATACAAATATTCCATTCCAATCATTGATAAAATATCAGCCTCATCATCCGTATAAGTTAATGCAATTTTTAATAAATTTATGGCCTTATCATGATTATCGCTTTTAGAATATATTGCTGCTTGTTGTACATATATTTCTTCGTTGGTAGGTTCAATTGCCTGTAATTCTTTTAACAAGTTTGAAGCTTTCTGTATCTCACCGTCAAGAATCATCAATTCAGCTTTAAGCAATTTTAATAAAACCGATTTTGGATGCTGTGTTAAACCTAATTTTATTGCTTTTTTAGCCAAAGATATTTTAGCTGAGTCTATATAATAATGAATAATTTGCTCAAACTCTATTGAATCAAAAAAATAAACGCTATCTGTTTTAAGCATTGATTCAAATTTTAATAAGGGCATATTATTTTCTCTTGGAGTTAACGACATATAAAAGATATAGACAATTACTATGAAATAAAAGTACAAGAAGTTTCTAATGTATTTAAAATTAACTTCTAATGTTTTTAACAAATTAATTAACAAAATGCTGTATATTTGTATTCCAAACAATGTTTGGTATTACCATGAGTAAAAAAACACTACTTAGCTCTAAAGAAATTCACATTATCTTACACCGATTGGCTTGTCAGTTAATTGAAAATCATAACAACTTTGAAAAAACTGTTCTTATTGGCATTCAACCAAGAGGGATTTATTTGGCTGAACGTTTAGTTAATATTTTACAAAATGATTATAATATCTCCAAAGTTAAATTAGGACAATTAGATATCACTTTTTACAGAGATGATTTTAGACGACGTGAAGAACCTTTAGAAGCCAATAAAACACATATAAATTTTATTATTGAAGATAAGAATGTTGTTTTTATTGATGATGTGCTTTACTCGGGTCGAAGTATACGTGCAGCATTAACAGCCATTCAATCTTTTGGAAGACCTGCAAATATTGAACTTTTAGTGTTAATTGACAGAAGGTTTAGCCGCCATTTACCTATCCAACCAGATTATACGGGAAGGCAGGTAGATGTTATAAATAAAGAAAAAGTGACCGTTCATTGGAAAGAAAATGACACTAAAGATGCCGTTATTATAAAAAATTAATTACACTATGAGCCAGCTAAGCGTACAACATCTTTTAGGAATAAAGCATTTAAAAGTTGCTGATATTGATTTAATTTTTAATACTGCTAATCACTTTAAGGAAGTTATCAATAGACCTATAAAAAAAGTACCTTCACTTAGAGACATAACCGTTGCTAACTTATTTTTTGAAAATAGCACCCGTACAAAACTATCTTTTGAGTTAGCTGAAAAAAGACTATCTGCTGATATTATTAACTTTTCTGCCAGTCAATCTTCAGTAAAAAAAGGTGAAACACTTATAGACACGGCTAACAATATTCTATCCATGAAAGTTGATATTATTGTTATGAGGCACCCCAATGTAGGTGCCTGCGATTTTTTATCAAAACATGTACATGCTAAAATTATAAATGCTGGTGATGGCACCCATGAGCACCCAACTCAAGCACTTTTAGATTCGTATTCAATTCGTGAAAAATTAGGAACTGTTAAAGGTAAAAAAATTGTAATTATTGGTGATGTTTTACACTCTAGAGTTGCTTTATCAAATATTTATGCTTTAAAATTACAAGGTGCAGAAGTTAAAGTTTGCGGTCCTAAAACATTGATTCCAAAATACATTGAAAGTTTGGGAGTTCGTGTTGAATATAATTTAAGAAAAGCATTAGATTGGTGTGATGTTGCAAATGTTTTAAGAGTCCAAAATGAACGTATGGAAATTAATTATTTCCCTTCAACCAGAGAATATTCACAACTTTTTGGCATCAATAAAAAAATACTAGATTCTCTAGATAAAAAAATTGTAATTATGCATCCAGGACCTATAAATCGAGGGGTTGAGATTACAAGTGATGTAGCCGATGCAGACCAATCAATCATTTTAAATCAGGTTGAAAATGGCGTTGCCATCCGCATGGCGGTTATATATTTATTAGCACAACAAATAGCGCAATAAAATTTATGATACTAACTAAAACTGAAAAATATACATACATAAAACCATCCCAAAAATTGGTGAAAGATTTTCTTGAAGAATTTAAAATTCGCTATCCTGAATTTAAAAAAGAACATTTAATTATTGATTTTTCTGAAAATTTTAACATAAAAATTGGGGAATTAACCTTATTTTTGAAAGTAAGTGCACAGCATAAAAAGAATGGCACAAGTTTTGTACTAATTTGTAATGGAATAGATGTAGATAAAATTCCAGACGAATTAAGTGTTGTTCCAACATTAACAGAAGCGATAGACATCCTAGAAATGGATGCTATTGAACGAGATTTAGGATTTTAAAACAATTTGCTTATTGATGAAAAAACTACTTTTGATAACTTTTTTATTAACTTTTTCTTTTTCTTTTGCACAGCAAAATGGGAAAAGCGGTATTGTTGTTTCTAAAAATGAACCTTTGCCAACATTATCATCAGTTTCTGCATATCCAAATCCATTTAGATCAACAACTAGAATTAATTTTCGCTCTACTAAAATTCAATTAATTGAATTTAGTTTGAAAAATTTATTAGGAAAAACAGTATATCTTGAACAAATTAACAGTAAAATAGGTTACAACACAATACCTTTTAACCGTGCTAATTTAACAAAGGGTATGTACATTTACACACTTCAAACCGAAAGTGAAATTATTTCAAAAAGATTAATTATTAGATGAGTTTAAAACTCACAATTTTAGGTTGCCATTCTGCTACACCAAGAGTAAACGCACATCCAACAGCTCAATTTTTAGAAATTAAAAATCATAATTTTTTAATTGATTGTGGAGAAGGAACTCAGGTACAACTTAGAAAATATAGTATTAAATTTTCTAAGATAAAATACATTTTTATTTCACATTTGCATGGAGATCATTTTTTTGGCTTGGTTGGTTTAATTTCAACATTTAGATTGTTAAATCGTGAAACAGAATTACATATTTATGCCCCAAAAGGATTGAAAGAAATTATTACATTACAACTAAAACTTTCTAATTCTTGGACAAATTATCCTCTTTACTTTCACGAATTAACTTCTTTAAAAAGTAAACTAATTTTTGAAGATTCAAAAGTTGAGGTTCATACAATTCCTCTAAATCACAGAATATATACTAATGGTTTTTTATTTAAAGAAAAGTTGGGTGAGCGCAAATTAAATATGAGTGCTATAAACAAGTATCCTGAAATTGAAATTTGTGACTATCAGAACCTAAAAATAGGAAGAGATTATACACTTCTAAATGGAGAGGTCATAAAAAATAAAAATCTAACATTAGATCCTCTACAACCCAAAAGTTATGCTTTTTGCAGTGATACCTCATATTTTCCAGAAATTTTACCTATTATAAAAAATGTAAATTGTTTATATCACGAAACTACTTTTTTAAAAGATAAAGAAGAATTAGCAACTACAACGAAACATTCAACTGCTGAACAGGCTGCAAATATTGCCAAACAAGCACATGTAAAACAATTAATAATTGGTCATTTTAGTAGCCGTTATAAAAACAAAGACAATTTCTTACAGGAATCTAAAACTATTTTTCCAAATACTGTTTTAGCTGAAGAAGGTAAAACATTTGAAATTATATAAATAATACTTTTATAATATTATGCAACATTTTGATAAACAAGCCAAAGATTGGGATAATGACCCAATGAAAGTTAAGAGAGCTGAAATTTTCGCAAAAGAAATTCGAAATTTCATTAAACCCAAATCAACTTGGAATGCTTTAGAATTTGGTTGCGGTACAGGACTACTAAGCTACCAATTAAAAGATACTTTTAAAACAATTACACTTGCTGACAATTCAAAAGGAATGATTGATGTCTTAAAAGATAAAATTGAAAAACAATCTCTCATAAATTTTAAACCTCTTTTAATTGATTTACTAAAAGATGATTTAAATATTGGTAAGTTTAATGTAGTTTATATGCTAATGACGCTTCATCACATACTCGATTTAAACAAAGTTGCTAAAATATTTCATTCACTCATAAAAACTGATGGATATTTATGTATTGCAGACTTAGTTCAAGAAGATGGTTCTTTTCATGCAAATATTCCTAGTTTCGAGGGACATAATGGCTTTGATAAAAACCAATTATCTGAACTCTTAACAAAGAGCGGATTTAAAATAGAATATTACAAAATATGCCATGTAATTGAAAAAAAAATAAATTCAAAAGTTAAAAAATATCCTTTATTCTTAATGATTTGTAAAAAAGTACCTCTTTAGCCATGAGTTTTTATAAATCGTTGAAAACCAAAAGATTAATACTTAAACCTACTTCTAAAGAAGATGCTGAATTTATTTTAGAGCTACTAAACACTCCAAAATGGATTGAATATATTGGAGATAGAAATGTTCATTCAATTGAAGACGCTAAAAATTATATTCAAAATAAAATGCTCCCTCAATTAAAAAAATTAGGCTATGCTAACTATACAGTAATTAAAGAATTGGATAAAATAAAAATAGGAACTTGTGGCCTTTATGATAGAGAAGGTGTAGATGGTATAGACATTGGTTTTGCCTTTCTTCCAAAGT
>JAMOMG010000245.1 GCA_027068695.1 Flavobacteriaceae bacterium | reverse complement strand
ATTGCAGGTCCTATTGTTCATCATAAAGAGATGATGCCACAGTTTGCTTCAAGATGGAACTTGGTTAAAAATTATAAAAACATTGCCATGGGGTTGTTTATCTTTGCTATAGGACTTTTTAAAAAAGTAGTGATTGCAGATACTTTTGCAAAATGGGCTAACTATGGCTTTGATCAGACAGAAACTTTGCATTTTGTTGAGGCTTGGATAACTAGTCTTTCATATACTTTTCAACTTTATTTTGACTTTAGTGGTTATACCGATATGGCTATAGGAGCTGCACTTTTATTTAATATTAAATTACCTATCAACTTCAACTCACCCTATAAAGCAATTAATATCCAAGATTTTTGGAGAAGATGGCATATTACACTTAGTCGATTTTTGAAAGACTATGTTTACATACCACTTGGAGGTAATAGAAAAGGAAACTTTAGAACCTATAACAATCTCTTGGCAACATTTATTATAGGAGGTATTTGGCATGGTGCTGGATGGACATTTGTTTTTTGGGGTTTCTTACATGGTGTAGCATTGGTCATCAACAGAATATGGCAACAGCTTGGGTTTAAGATGAATAGTCTCTTAGCATGGTTTATTACTTTTAACTTTATAAATATTGCTTGGGTATTTTTCAGAGCTAAAGAATGGGATGATGCATTAAAAGTTTTAAGAGGAATGATTGATGTTGATATCACCTCATTTATACTCTACATAAAGCAGATTATTGCGGATAATATCTGGCAACTTAATTCAACTTTTTTAGATCTGATTATTCATTCTGAGGATACTGAAACTATGAGCATAAAATACGGTGATTTAGTTATTGTATTATTGTTAGTGTTTGCTTTTATCATAGTTTTAGCTAAAAAAAATAGTAATGAAATGCTTAAAGAATTTAAACCAACTATATTTTCATGGTTCTTTATAATCATAATCTTTTTCTATAATTTTTTGGCAAGTGTATATTGGAGGCATGATGTTGAATTCTTATATTTTAATTTCTAAAAACAAATTTTTTGTATTTAGTTTTGCTTTTTCATTGATACTTTTAATTGTTTTACATGTAACCTATTTTGAAAAATTTTCATATGATGTTCTTAAAAATGATCTTTCTAAAAAGAGATTTCATTTTATCCAAGAGGATGGAAAATCTATAAAAATTTCGGCTATAGGAACTTCACATACAATGGATTCATTAAACAGTGATATAGATTCTTTTTTTAATTATGCACGACCGTCATCTTGGTATCCACAAGTCGCTTATGCTAAAGTTTCTCATTTACTTAAATATGCCCCTAATTTAAAAGTACTTTTATTGGAAGTCGATCATATCAGTATACTAGGGTACAATCATATGGTTAATACTACAATGCCCGAACAACACTTATATCTGCTTAAAAATGTAAATAAATCACTTTATAAAGAAAATAAACTTTATAATAATGATGAAAAATCTATTTTTTTACTTTCGTTACAGGCAGACGTAGCTCCAGTTATCCATAGAAAATTTTTTCAGGATTATCTTGTTCGTCGTGGTAAGAAGAGAACACCTAAAGAGGTAAGTCAATGGATAACACTTACATCCAAAGAAAAAATTGAGAGTGCAAAAAAACGAACACATTCATATAGTATAGATATTCCATCAAATATAGATAAAGCCGTTCGTGATTATTATTATAAAGCAATCAGAGAAGCTAGAAAAAAAGAAGTAAAGGTTTATTTGCTTTTTAATCCACAAACTAAAGAGTACTTTGACCAGATCAATGAAGAAAATAATCTAAAAGTAAATCATTTTGTATCTGATTTAGCAAAGGAAAAAAATGTAAAAGTTTTAGACTATCGCTATTATTTTAAATCAGATGAATCATTTTTTAAAAATCAAGATCATATAAATAAAAAAGGTTCTAAGATTTTAACTCAAGAGGTCATGCAAATGATTCAAAATAATCTTTAGGATATAATAATCACAAGGTATAAAAAATGAATGATATATTATTATTAACAAATAAAATTTATAAACTTCCTACAGGAGGAAGAGAACTATTACGTAAATTAAATCATGATATTCTCAAAGAGATATATGGAGATCAATGTACAGTATTTGAATTATCCAAAAATTCTACAAGTGGTATGAAAAGTATTTTTTATGCATTCAAAGGGTATATAGATGGACTTACATCGGAGTTTATGTTTGAAGCTATGCAAGTGATTGAAGAAAATAACATTAACAAGATATTTGTTGACGGGTCAAATTTTGGTGGTTTTGTCAAAATAGTTAAAAAAAGATTTCCAAAAATTAAAATTTATACTTTTTTTCACAATGTAGAAGCCAAGTTTTTTTTAGGTTTACTGAAACAAACTAAAACATTACATGCTTTGTCTGTACTTATGGTAAACTATCTAGCAGAGAGAAAGGCTGTTTGGTATAGTGATAATATTATTTGTATAAATGAAAGAGATAGTCACTTACTTCAACAACTCTATGGAAAACTTGCAACTAATTTATATCCAATGTCCTTGGAAGATAAATTGCCATCAAGCAATGTTTTTTCAGCAAACCAAGTAAAAGAAAAATTTGCACTGTTTGTAGGAAGTACATTTTATGCCAATCAAGCTGGTATTTTTTGGTTTGTAGAGCATGTTGTGCCATATATTAGCATAAAAACATATATAGTTGGTAGAGGTTTTGAAAAGTTTAAAAATGAGCTAGAGCTTAGTGGAAAAGTTGTGGTTATTGGTGAGGTTGAAAGTCTTGCACCGTGGTATCGTGATGCTTGTTTTGTAATAGCCCCTATATTTGATGGATCTGGTATGAAAACAAAAGTAGCTGAAGCACTAATGTATGGAAAAAAAATTATTGGTACACCTGAAGCTTTTTCAGGTTATGAAGATATAGTGGAACAAGCAGGTTGTGTTTGTATTTCATCAGATGAATTTGTGAAAGCTATAGAATTATCTGATAAGAAGGTAAAGAGTCCATTTGATACTGAACTTCGTAAAATTTATGAAGAGAACTATTCATATAAAGCTGCTAAGTCAAGACTTGAAAGTATAATGAGTTAAATTATTATAAAAAATTATAGCTTATAAAGTAAACTTTTTAATAAAATATAATTGGAGAAATATTTTGAAAATAACATTTTTTACTGCACGATATTCACTTACTGGTGTTCCTCTTGCCCAAATACGTCTTGCAAAATTATTTTTAAGCAAAGGATATAATGTAGATTTTATATTGGGGTATGTACCCAAAGATCTAACTGTACCAAAATTAGATGGAATAAATGTTATCAACTTTAACCATTCAAGAGTATTGACTATGTTTGGAATGATCATAAAATATTTAAAAAACACTAAACCAGATATCATAATATCTGCTGAAGATCATTTAAATACTGTGGTTCTCACATCAGCAAGGATTGCCAAATCAAAAGCCAAGATAAGTGTTTCATTTCGTATCTCTGCAACAAGAGTTTATAGAGGAAAGTTTCTATCTAAAAGTTGGTTTATGCAAAAAGCTCTTGGACTTGTATATCATAGGGCAGATGTATTGGCATGTGTCTCAAAAGATATGGCAAAAGAGTACAATGCTATGTACAATACAGAGAAATTTACATCTATTTATAATGTGATAGTTGATTTAGAGTCAAAGTCAAGAAAAAAAGAATCTATAGATGAACCTTGGCTTATAAACAAAACTTCCCCTGTAATAATAAGTGCAGGAACTCTTACAAAAAGAAAAGGCTTTCATATTTTAATTATGGCGATGAAAGAAGTCATTAAAACAGTTGATATAAAATTAATTATTTTAGGTGAAGGGTATCAGCGTGAAATACTGGAAAATATGATAAAAGATGAAAATATGACTTCTTGCATTAAGCTTGTTGGTCATAAATCAAATCCTTTGAAATATTATTATCATTCTGATATTTATGTACTTTCATCTTATTCAGAAGGTTTACCAAATGTTCTTGTTGAAGCTATGATGTGTGGTTGTACTCCTGTATCAACCGACTGTCCTACAGGTCCAAGAGAAGTACTCCAAGAGGAAAAATATGGCTATCTAGTTCCGATGCATGACCCTAAAGCAATGGCAGAAGGAATAAAAAAAGCATTGCAAAACCCTATATCCCCTGAGCATTTAGCAGAAGGGATAAAAGCATTTACTGAAGATGAAGTATTTGCTCAGTATGAAAAGGTACTTGGGCTTTAGTATGGATTTATTAAACGCAATATATGCAGCTGCTTTAGTATTTGTACTATTTTCTATCTACAAAATACCGATGATTAATTATCTCTTTGTTTTAAGTCATCTATTTTTGATATTTTTATTAAATGGTGTTTTATTTTCTCCTCATTATTTGCCTGATCAATTCAAATATTTTCATGTGTCTTCTGCAATTCGGGATTCTTTAGACTTCATAAACTATCATCAATACCATTCAGGAACAGTTGCAACAGCATCACTGTTTTTCTCTCTATTTCCTATACCTTTTTTAGATTCTATTTTTTCTATTGCTATTATTAACTTTATTCTTTACTCAGTCATATTTATTTTTTTATATAAAAAAAATATTTTAGAAGGAAATGCTCTGTGGTTTTATCTGCTTTATCCAAGTTTTGCATTATATGCAGGGGTTGCTTTGAGAGAAATGTGGATTTTACTTTTTATGATTATGAGTATTTATTTACTATATAAGAAGCAACTATTATTAGCTATAATTTTTTCCTTACCCCTTTTATTGATAAAGACTCAAAACTTTTTAATTTTTGTTGTTGCCATTGTTGTTTACAATACAATAATAAAAGGTTCTTTGTTTAGTGT
The DNA here is from genome assembly GCA_027068695.1 of Flavobacteriaceae bacterium. The sequence continues at coordinate 668 of JAMOMG010000245.1, read as the reverse complement.
AAAATTATTAATAAAACTACTCTTTTTGATTGTGTTATTTTATCTATTTATAAGTTTTATTGGTATTGAAGCAATTGATATAGTTCGCTTTAATATGTATGTAGAAGATGGTGGAAATAAGTTATTATATATACCATTAACTTCATATAGGGACTTGGTGTTTCAAGGAACTGTTGGTGCAATATATATGGTTCTTAAACCTCTACCTTGGGAAAGTTCTAATGTTTTACAATTATTTCAATCTTTTGAGAATTTATTTATATTTTATTTTATTTATAAAATAATAAAAGAGCAATTTGTAGTCAAAAATGATTTTATAAACTTTCTGATTGTTTATTTTTTTATAGCTATGATGGTTTATGGTTTAGTTATTTTTAATTATGGAACAGCTGCAAGATATAGATTTACATTTGAATTGATTTTTATACTATTTTCTATGAGCATTTTATATAAAAATAGGGAAAAAACAAAATGAAAAAAATAGCCATTATCACACCTTTTCTAGCACAAGGTGGTTTAGAAAAAGTTGCAGTGACAGGCGCACAAGAACTTAATAAAGATTATGATGTGACTCTGATAGTTTTTGATACATTTATAGTTGATTATCCTTATCATGGAGAGATGATTGATTTGAAAGTTCCGTTTTATGGTAGAAATATTTTAAAACG
>JAMOMG010000244.1 GCA_027068695.1 Flavobacteriaceae bacterium | reverse complement strand
TAAAAGAAATAAAACAAAAACGGAGCCTAAAATACTCAATGAAGAATCACAAAAGAAGATAAGTGATCGTGATTTAAAAAAAGCAGCATTAAAAAAGAAAATTGAAGATAAGAGAGCTGCTCAACTTAAAAAAAGAGAAGAATTAAAAGCTGCAATTGAAGCTAAAAGACAAAAAAGAATAAAAGAAATTGAAGCTGCTAAAAAAGCAAAAGAAGAAAAAAAGAATAATAATTAAATAAATAACAACTATAAAAATGAAACAATTTAAAAACTTATTATTAATCGCAATAATTACTTTAGGATTTAACACTGCTGTACAAGCTCAAATAAAAATAGGACATATAAGTACAGACCAGCTTTTAAGCATTATGCCAGAAACAAAAGCTATGAATGCTGAACTTGAAAAACTAAGTAAAACTTATGAAACTGAATTAAAAGCTGAGCAAACTAAACTTCAAGCTAAATTAAAAAAATATGAAGCTGAAGTTAAATCTCAAACTGATGAGGTTAATCAACAAAGAAGTGCTGAAGTACAACAGGATCAACAAAACTTATACCAAGCATCTCAAATAGCCAGAGAAGAAATTAACAAAAAAAGAGATGAAAAATTGAAACCAATTTTAGAAAAAGCTAAAAAAGCTATTGATGATGTTGCTGCTGAGCAAGGTTACACATACGTTTTAGAAGCTTCTACTTTAATTGTTGCTAAAGGAACAGATTTATTACCTGCGGTAAAAGCTAAATTAGGTATTCAATAAAAAAATATAATACTTATTTAAAAAAATCTCGCAAATGCGAGATTTTTTTTTACATTTATTCTAATGAAAAAACAACCTATTGGCATATTTGATTCTGGTATTGGAGGTACGTCAATATGGAAAGAAGTAATAAAACTACTTCCCAATGAAAATACTATTTATTTAGCTGACAGTAAAAACGCTCCGTATGGAGAAAAATCTACAGAAGAAATTATTTCACTATGTGTAAAAAATACGGAGCTCTTAATTTCTAAAGATTGTAAGCTAATAATTGTTGCCTGTAATACAGCCACAACAAATGCCATAGATTATTTAAGAAAAAATTATAGTATTCCGTTTATTGGAATAGAACCAGCTATAAAACCTGCGGCACTTTTAAGTAAAACGGGGGCTATTGGAATTTTAGCAACCAAAGGCACATTAACAAGTGAGTTGTTTGAAAAAACAACAGCCAATTACACAAAAAATATAACAACTATTGAGCAAGATGGTGAAGGACTGGTTCAATTAATTGAAAACGGGAAATTAAATTCACAGAAATTAAATGAACTACTTAACTCGTACATAAAACCTATGTTAAATTATAATATAGATCATCTGGTTTTAGGCTGTACGCACTATCCTTATTTAATTCCTCAAATAAAAAAAATAGTGGGTAAAAATGTTGTGATTATTGACTCTGGAGAAGCCGTTGCAAGGCAAACGAAAGCCATTTTAGAAAAACACCACTTAATGTTAACTTCACAAAAAAAAAGTAAACA
>JAMOMG010000243.1 GCA_027068695.1 Flavobacteriaceae bacterium | reverse complement strand
TGATTTTAGTGAAATTGAAAACAAAAGCCAAGAAGTTTATGAGCAAACAGGTTCAACCTTGAATAGCCAAAGTATTATTGAAAAATATCCAGCTATTTTTGAATGGATTAATCTATTTGATACCAATATCTACTTAATTATTGCTCTTATGATTTTGGTAGCAGGCATAAATATGATTACAGCATTGTTGGTGTTAATTTTAGAACGTACTCAAATGGTTGGTATTTTAAAAGCACTGGGTAGTACAAATGTTAGCATTCGGAAGGTTTTTTTATACAATGCGGGTTATTTAATTTTGAGAGGGTTGTTTTGGGGTAATTTATTAGGACTGTTATTATTACTTGCTCAAAAATATGGAAAGTTTATTTCTTTAAATCCTGAAACTTATTATGTAAATACGGTTCCTATATATTTAAATGTTAATTATTTAATTTTATTAAATATAGGTACGCTTTTATTGTGTTTATTAATGTTAATAATTCCATCTATAATAATTTCAAAAATAAGTCCTGCAAAAACTATAAAGTTTGAATAATTTGCAATAACTATTTCGTTTAAATTTACAAATATCATCATTACATCTTTTTATAAAACGTTGTACATTTGCAACTCTAAACCAAAAAAATGGAATACGTTAAAAATATACTAGGAACCATAGGAAATACACCTTTAGTTAAACTAAATAAAACTGTTGAAGAAATAGAGGCATTGGTATTGGCAAAAGTTGAAACTTTTAATCCAGGAAATTCAGCTAAGGATAGAATGGCTGTAAAAATGATTGCAGATGCAGAAGCTGCAGGGTTATTAAAACCTGGCGGAACTATTATTGAAGGAACTTCAGGGAATACAGGAATGGGTTTGGCATTGGTTGCAATTATTAAAGGTTATAAATTAATTTGTGTTATAAGTGATAAGCAGTCTAAAGAAAAAATGGATATTTTACGAGCTGTAGGTGCTGAAGTTATTGTTTGTCCTACAAATGTGGAACCTGAAGATCCTAGGTCTTATTATTCTGTTTCAAAACGATTGGCGACTGAAACTCCAAATTCTTGGTATGTAAATCAATACGATAATCCTTCAAATTCGTTGGCTCATTATGAACAAACTGGACCAGAAATATGGGAACAAACTAAAGGTAAAATTACGCATTTTGTAGTTGGTGTAGGTACAGGAGGCACAATTTCGGGTATAGGTAAATATTTAAAAGAAAAAAATCCTGCTATTAAAATTTGGGGAATAGATACATACGGATCTGTATTTAAGAAATACCACGAAACAGGCATTTTTGATGAAAATGAAATCTATCCGTACATAACTGAAGGTATTGGGGAAGATATTTTACCTAAAAATGTTGATTTTAGTGTAATTGATGGATTTACCAAAGTAACCGATAAAGATGCAGCCGTTTATACACGAAAAATAGCAAAGGAAGAAGGTATTTTTGTTGGTAATTCAGCTGGCTCTGCTATAAAAGGGTTATTACAATTGAAAGAGCACTTTAAAAAAGATGATGTGGTGGT
>JAMOMG010000242.1 GCA_027068695.1 Flavobacteriaceae bacterium | reverse complement strand
CTCTTTAAAAAATATTTTATTCAAAAAAACCCAACTTAAATCAATATTTATTCAAAAAAAAATCAATATCTTTATCTAATTCAAAATCACAAATTAAAACCTATTATTTTTAATAATTATGGCTCAAAATTTCAAAGTAACAGTAGACAACTCTTTTGAATATGACTTTAAAGATTCTGAAGTAAAAAATTTGGATGTATTAAAATTATCAGAATCTAAATTTCATGCAATCCACAACAATAAATCTTTTAATATTGAACTTGAAAAATCTGATTTTTATAATAAAGAATATATCGTTCGTGTAAATTCAAATAAATTTACCGTTAAAATCTCAAACCAATTAGATTTACTTATTAAAAAAATGGGATTTACAGTAGGAGCATCCAAAAAATCAAATGATATAAAATCTCCTATGCCCGGACTTATTTTAAGTATAAATGTAGAGAAAGGACAAAAAGTAGCAGAAGGAGAAACCTTATTAATTTTAGAGGCTATGAAAATGGAAAATACGATTAGCTCTCCAAAAGAAGGTGTTGTTAAATCCATACACGTTAAAAAAGGAGAAACTGTTGAAAAAAGTGAATTAATGATTGAACTAGAATAACAACCACTCACTCTACCTTAAAATCACCAACATATTAAATTGTATTAAAATGAAAAAAATATTAATTGCAAATAGAGGAGAAATTGCTATCAGAGTTATGAAAACTGCTCGAAAAATGGGTATTAAAACAGTTGCCATTTATTCAGAAGCTGATAGAAATGCACCACATGTAAGATTTGCAGATGAAGCTGTTTATATTGGCGAAGCTCCTTCAAACAAATCATATCTTTTAGGTGAAAAAATTATTGGTGAAGCAAAAAAACTACACGTAGATGGTATTCACCCTGGTTATGGTTTTCTTAGTGAGAACGCACATTTTGCTGAATTGTGCGAAAAAAATGGAATTATCTTTATAGGACCAAAATCCAAATCAATTAAGATAATGGGAGATAAATTGGCCGCAAAAGATGCCGTAAAACATTACAATATACCGATGGTTCCAGGTGTTGACAGAGCAGTTACAAACCCCAAAGAAGCCGCTGATATTGCAAAGGAAATTGGATTCCCAATATTAATAAAAGCGTCTGCTGGAGGTGGTGGCAAGGGAATGCGTATTGTTGAACAAGAAAAAGATGTTGAAGAACAAATGGCTAGAGCTATTAGTGAGGCAACTTCTGCTTTTGGAGATGGCTCTGTTTTTGTTGAAAAATACATTACTTCACCTCGGCATATTGAAATTCAGGTACTTGCTGATAGTTATGGAAATACAATACATTTATTTGAAAGAGAGTGTAGCATACAGCGTAGACATCAAAAAGTAGTTGAAGAAGCTCCTTCTTCAATTTTAGACTCCGAATTAAGAAAAAAAATGGGAGATGCAGCAATTAAAGTTGCAAAATCTTGTGACTATTTAGGTGCAGGTACCGTTGAATTTTTAGTAGATAAAAATTTAAACTTCTATTTCTTAGAAATGAACACTCGTTTACAAGTTGAGCATCCTGTAACCGAATTAATTTCGGGTATAGATTTGGTTGAACAACAAATAAGAATTGCACGTGGTGAAAAAATTACATTTAGGCAAGAAGATTTAAAAATCAAAGGTCACGCACTAGAATTACGGGTTTATGCTGAAGATCCTACAAATAATTTTTTGCCTAGTGTTGGAAATTTAAACATTTATAAAATCCCAACAGGTAAAGGCATTAGAGTTGATAACGGTTTTGAAGAAGGAATGGACATACCTATTTACTACGACCCAATGCTATCAAAATTAATTACTTACGGAAAAACACGCGAAGAAGCTATTCAACTCATGATTGAAGCCATAGATAATTATAAAATTGAAGGAGTTAAAACAACTTTACCATTTGGTAAATTTGTTTGTAAACATGAAGCCTTTCGTTCTGGGAAATTTGATACACATTTCGTTAAAAATTACTTTACTGATCAAGAACTACAAATAAGCTTAAACGAAGAAGCGCAAATTGCCGCAACAATGGCTCTAAAAATTTATTTGGAAGATCAACAAAAATTAAAAATTCCTATTAATTAATCACCTAATAAAATTGAACACAATGGATTCAAAAATTGAAAAATTAAATAAAAAAGTTGCATTGGCACATTTAGGTGGTGGAGAAAAAAGAATTGCAAAACAACATGCCAAGAAAAAATTAACCGCTAGAGAGCGCATCTCTTATCTTTTAGATGAGGAATCTTTTGAAGAAATGGGTGTTTTAGTTACTCATAGAACAACAGATTTTGGTATGGAAAAAGAAATTTACTTTGGAGATGGTGTTGTTACGGGCTATGGAACAATTAATAAACGATTGGTTTATGTTTTTGCTCAAGACTTTACAGTTTTTGGAGGTTCACTCTCTGAAACTCATGCTGAAAAAATTTGTAAAATAATGGATCAGGCTTTAAAAGTTGGAGCTCCTGTAATAGGATTGAATGATTCTGGTGGCGCAAGAATTCAGGAAGGTGTTAAGTCTTTAGGTGGTTATGCTGATATTTTTTATAGAAATGTACAAGCATCGGGTGTAATCCCACAACTTTCAGCAATTATGGGCCCTTGTGCTGGTGGAGCTGTTTATTCTCCTGCAATGACCGACTTTACTTTAATGGTTGAAAATACCAGTTATATGTTTGTTACCGGTCCAAATGTTGTAAAAACAGTAACAAATGAAGAAGTTACAGCAGAAGAGTTAGGTGGAGCAAGCACACATTCAACAAAATCTGGAGTTACACACATTACCTCAGCAAATGATATTGAATGCTTGGAAGATATTAAAACCCTATTGAGTTATATTCCACAAAACAATAGAGAAACAACCAAAAAATTACCTTATAAATTACGTGATGAAATTAGAGAGAGCCTAGAGAAAATAATCCCCGAAAACTCTAATAAACCCTATGATATGCATAAGGTTATTAAAGGTATTATTGACAAAGATTCATTTTTTGAAATTCATAAAGATTATGCCGAAAATATAATTGTTGGCTTTGCTCGTTTAGCTGGAAGGAGTATTGGTATTATTGCTAATCAACCTATAAATTTAGCAGGTTGTTTAGATGTAAACAGTTCCAAAAAAGCAGCTCGTTTTACACGTTTTTGTGATAGTTTTAATATCCCACTGTTAGTTTTAGTTGATGTACCTGGTTTTTTACCTGGAACAGATCAGGAATGGAATGCTATTATAATCAATGGGGCAAAGTTGCTGTATGCATTAAGTGAAGCAACAGTACCTAGAATTACTGTTATTACACGAAAAGCTTATGGAGGTGCCTATGATGTAATGAACTCTAAACATATAGGTGCTGATATGAATTTTGCTTGGCCAACTGCGGAAATTGCTGTAATGGGAGCCAAAGGTGCAGCTGAAATAATTTTTAAAAATGAAATAAAAGCTGCAAAAAACCCTAAAGCAAAATGGAAAGAAAAAGAAGCTGAGTATGCTGAAAAATTTGCCGATCCTTACAGAGCTGCAAGACGTGGTTTTATAGATGAGGTTATTTACCCTAAAAATACTCGAAGAAAATTAATTAAAGCTTTTCAAATGCTTGAGGGTAAAAAAGTAAATAGACCTAAAAGAAAACATGGCAACATCCCTTTATAGTTAATTTATAAAACCCAATTATAAAATAGTGTTTTTTATATTATCTCAGCAGATAACCCCTTTGTTAACAGCATAATACAGCGAGGCTTTAAATCGTTATACTCACCTGTTTTAACCGTACACTTCCCTTTGTAGTGTACTAAAATCGCACATTGCTCTGCCTGTTCTAATGTATGATCACAAATATCAATCAATGAATCAATTACATGGTCAAAAGTATTTACATCATCATTAAACAAAACTATTTCATTTTGATTGGTTTCTTTTTCTAAAGTATCTACTTCTTCTTGTATTTTTTTCTTTGTACTCATATTGCTAAATTAATAATTATTTCAAATACTTCAAAGCAACCCAGTTATTTCGCTCAATAACCTCGTCAAGTATTAAACCATATTTAGATACTTCAGCATCAATAATAGGAATATCTTTTTTATAAAATCCACTAAGCAAAAGAACACCTTTGTTGTCCAAACAATTTGTATATGCTTTTATATCATTTAACAAAATATTTCTGTTAATATTGGCTATTATTACATCGTACTTCTTATTAATTAACAATGAAGCATCTCCTTCATAAACGGTTATCTGTTTACATTTATTTCGTTCAACATTTTCTAAAGAATTTATATAGCACCAATTATCTATATCAATTGCATCAATTGGTTTTGCCCCTTTCATTTCAGCAAAAATGGCTAAAATTCCTGTTCCACAACCCATGTCCAACACTTTTTTGTTTGTTAAATCTAAACTTATTAAATGCTGTACCATCATATGCGTGGTTTCATGGTGTCCTGTTCCAAAGCTCATTTTAGGCTCAATAATAATATCGTATTTTAAATTTGGATTTTCATGAAACGGAGCCCTAATACTTACTAAGTTATCTACTTGAATTTGATTAAAGTTTTTTTCCCATTCACTATTCCAATTTGTTTGTTCAATAATTTCTTTTTTAAAAGTAATTTCAAACTCATCAGAATTTAAAATTTGAATATTTTCTATAATTTCTGAATTCCAATCTTTTTCTTGAATATAAGCAGTAACCCCATCTTCATTTTCAACAAAACTTTCAAAACCGGCAAAGCTTAATTGTGCAATTAAAATTTCTGTGGCTGGTTCTTTTGGCATCACCATAAAGGTATAACCTACATATTTTACATTCATTATTATTGTTTTAAACGCAAAAATACGGTTTCCTTTTACAATTAAAGAAAACCGTATCTATTATACTAATATATTTTTGTTTAAGCTTATTTAAAAAGATTCAACCAGAGCTACAAAATTATCAGCATCTAATGCTGCACCACCTATTAACCCTCCGTCAACATCTTCTTTTGAAAAAATCTCTTTAGCATTTGCTGGTTTTACACTTCCACCGTATAAAATTGATACATTTTGTGCCACTTCCCTACTGTATTTATTACTGATGATTTTTCTGATAAATGCATGCATTTCTTGCGCCTGTTCAGGTGAAGCTGTTTCACCTGTTCCAATTGCCCATACGGGTTCATAAGCTAATATAACATTTTCCCAGGCTGATGCTTCTAAATGAAACAACCCATTTTTTAGTTGACTTTCAACAATATTAAAATGGTTTTCAGACTTTCTATCTTCCAAGACTTCACCAAAACAAAAAATAATTTCCATATTGTTTTTCAATGCCGTATCAACTTTTTGAGCCAAAATAGTATCTGTTTCACAAAAATATTCTCTACGTTCAGAATGGCCTAAAATAACAATATTTACACCTACAGATTTAAGCATTTCTGCCGAGATCTCACCTGTAAAAGCACCACTTTTTGCTTGATGCATATTTTGTGCAGCCACTTCTACTTTCGTTTTTTTCACCTTCTTGGCTACTTTTTCCAAACTAACAAATGTAGGAGACACAATAACTCTTGTATTCTTTAACGAGTTGTTTTTTAGCTTTTTTAAAATTTGCTTCACCAAAGATTTAGAAGCTTTTAAATCATTATTCATTTTCCAGTTACCTGCTACTATTTGTTTTCTCATAGTATTCTAATTTACTTTTACAGTTTATTTTAACTCAACAAATTTATGATATATAGTTTGAAAATCAACTTGAAAAACAGGTTGATTACGCAATCGTTTTCGACAAAAATTAATTTGAAAAAGGTTATTTTATTAAAAAAATCATATAATAATTTGTTGAACAAATATAACTTAAAGTATTAAAATTATTACTTTTGCTTAATTCTTTATCTGAATCTATGAACAAATCAGCATTAATTGCTCAAATTAAACAAAAAAAATCTTTTTTATGTATTGGTTTAGACGTTGATTTAGCAAAAATCCCAACACATTTGTTGGGGGAAAAAGATCCTATTTTTGAGTTCAACAAGCAAATTATAGATGCTACACATCACTTAGCAGTTGCGTACAAGCCTAATATCGCCTTTTATGAAGCATATGGGATTAAGGGTTGGAAAGCATTAAAAAAAACGATTGATTATATCAATAAAAACCATCCTGAAATTTTCACAATTGCAGATGCTAAACGAGGTGACATAGGCAATACTTCAACAATGTATGCTAAAGCTTTTTTTGAAGATTTAAATTTTGATTCAGTAACCGTTGCTCCGTATATGGGAAGCGATTCCGTAGAACCTTTTTTGGCTTTTAAAAATAAAACAACTATTCTTTTAGCTTTAACTTCAAATAAAGGAGGATTAGATTTTCAAGGTTTAAAAACAGAATCTGGAGAAGTTTACAAAGAAGTCATAAAAACAGCTCTAACCTGGAAAAATGCACAAAACTTAATGTTTGTTGCTGGTGCTACCAAACCTGAATATTTTTCAGAAATAAGAAAAATAGTTCCCAATCATTTTTTATTAGTTCCAGGTGTTGGTGCACAAGGTGGTAATTTACAAGAAGTTTGTAAATATGGATTAACAAAAGATTGTGGCTTACTTATTAACTCATCAAGAAGTATTATTTATGCTGGAAATAATATGAATTTTGCCGAAGCAGCTCAAAAAGAAGCCTTTAAATTACAACAAGAAATGAAAATCATCTTAAATGACCATAATTAATGACCAGCTTGGAAGAGAAATTTCAATAAAAACACCACCTAAAAGAATTGTTTCTTTAGTTCCTTCTCAAACAGAATTATTGTATGATTTAGCTTTAGAAAATGAATTAGTGGGTATTACAAAATTTTGTGTTCATCCTTATCATTTAAAATCTGTTAAAACCATTGTTGGAGGTACAAAAAAAGTAGATTTTAATAAAATCAAATCATTACAACCCGATTTTATTTTATGCAATAAAGAAGAAAATTCTTACAACTTTCTCCCAGAATTAGAAAAAATAGCCCCAACATATTTTTCCGACGTTAATTCAATTGAGGGCGCTATTCAACTGATATCAGATTTAGGAATTATTTTAAACCGAAGAACAGAAAGCGTTAATTTAATTGAAAAAATTAACTTTAAACTAACCAGCTTCAAACATTTTATTAAAGATAAACCCACTAGAAAAGTTGCTTATTTTATTTGGGCAAACCCGTGGATGGTTGCAGGAAATAATACCTACATTAATGAAATTCTAAAACTCAATAAGTTTGAAAATATTTATCAAAATATGAGTCGTTATCCAAAAGTTGAAATTAACAAAATTAGACTTGAAGGTGATCCTGATGTAATTATCTTATCCTCAGAACCCTTTCACTTTAAAGATGAACACGCTATGGAAATAGCAACATATTCAAACCGCTCGGTTACCGTTTTTGCTGATGGAGAACTATTTAGCTGGTTTGGGTCTAGGTTGTTACGTTCGTTTGATTATTTTAAAGAATTACATAAAAGAATTGAAAGTCATTTTTAATGTTTTTAACTTCAATAAAACATTCTCTAATCTAGGCTAATTGTATGCTAAAAGTAAATTATCATACGTTGTTATTATTTAAGTAGTCAAAAATTTTATTAGTGCTATTTTTTTAATAAAAAGCATCTAAAACTTAGAG
>JAMOMG010000241.1 GCA_027068695.1 Flavobacteriaceae bacterium | reverse complement strand
GAACTTCCTGTAGGCATAGCGGGTGTAATACCCACTATTTTAGAGTTGTTTTTAGCCAGTTCAACAATAGTTTCTCCAAAAACATCTTGAAATTTAGGCGGTTGAATTTTAGTGATTTGAGGTATTATTTCTCCCGTAATTTTATTAAACTTACCAGGAGAATGATAGGTTATTTGGTCTTGTTCGGCTTTTTTTAACCCTTTTCCTTTTGTAGTGATTATATGCAAAAATTTAGGGCCTTTTATAGATTTTAAACGTTCTAATTCGGTTATAATAGCTACAATATTATGCCCATCAATTGGACCAGAATAGTTAAAATTTAAGGCTTCAATAATATTATTTTTCCGAACTTTTTTACCTGCTTTAACATTGGTAAAGTAATTTTTTAAAGCGCCAACACTAGGGTCAATCCCCATAGTATTGTCATTTAAAATTATGAGTAAATTTACATCAGTTACACCAGCATGATTCAACCCCTCAAAAGCCATTCCACTTGCAATAGAAGCATCTCCAATAATAGCAATATGATGTTTTTTGAAATCCCCTTTTAATTTTGAAGCAATAGCCATACCCAATGCTGCTGAAATAGATGTTGATGAATGTCCGGTTCCAAAAGCGTCATAGGTACTTTCTTTTATTTTTGGAAAACCAGAGATACCACCCAATTGTCTGTTAGTATGAAATATTTTTCTTCTATCTGTTAAAATTTTATGCCCGTATGCTTGATGACCAACATCCCAAATTAATATGTCGTTTGGAGTGTTAAAAACATAATGCAAAGCAATAGTTAATTCAACAACACCCAAGCTAGCACCTAAATGCCCTTCTTTTGTAGCAACAATATCAATAATAAAATCACGTAATTCTTGTGCAACTTGAGGAAGTTGATTTTGATTAAGAGTTCGTAAATCTTCAGGATTATTTATATGATTTAATAAATTTGGTTTCATCTGTTCAAACGTTATTTTTTAGAGGTAACAGATGGTGTTCACTTTTCATAATTTTTATAGGTATCAAAATTTGTATTGCTAAGTTTATTCATTACAAAATTACAATATTTAAATTGTACGTTGAATTAAAAAAATTACTTTTGAAGTATGATGAAACCTTTTGATGATATTTATTTTATGAAAAGAGCTCTACAGGAAGCGCAATTAGCCTTTGATAAAAACGAAGTGCCTATTGGAGCTGTGATTGTAATGAATAATCAAATTATTGCAAGAGCTCATAATTTAACAGAAACACTAAATGATGTTACGGCACATGCTGAAATGCAGGCTTTTACAGCTGCAGCTGATTTCTTGGGAGGAAAATATTTGAAAGAATGTACTTTATATGTAACATTAGAACCTTGTCAAATGTGCGCAGGGGCAAGTTATTGGACTCAAATAGGGAAAATTGTATACGGAGCTTCTGAAGAAAAAAGAGGATTTATAGCTTTAAAAACAACTTTACATCCTAAAACAAAGGTTTTAGGAGGTGTTTTAGAAGAAAAATCGGTTACACTTTTAAAACGTTTTTTTATTGAAAAACGTAATTTA
>JAMOMG010000240.1 GCA_027068695.1 Flavobacteriaceae bacterium | reverse complement strand
GAAACAATAGTTCCAAAAGTAACCTATATAGGGATTGATGTTAATTTACAGTATAACTTCATGAATCCTTTTAGTGATTTTTCAATTTTTGCCTTAGCAGGAGGGGGTTATACTTTTGCATTTTACAGTGGTGGAACTGTTAATTTTGGTGCGGGATCAAAGTATTGGTTTGGTGATAAATTTGGTGTAAGTGCACAAGGGATGTACAAATACAATTCTGAAGATTATAGACTATCTCCTCATTTTTATTATTCGTTTAGTTTAATTTATAGATTAAATGGAAACGGAAGAAGTAAAAAATTCTTGTGGAGAGATGGAGCAAATTGCTTTTAAGAATATTTAAATTACTAACTTGCATTACAATTTCTATGAATGCAAGAATCAACATTATTTCAGGTTTATAATGCTTCCGCAGGTAGCGGAAAAACATTTACGTTGGTAAAAGAGTATTTAAAAATACTTTTATCAAGTGATAATAAATTTAAATTTCAACAAATTTTAGCTGTGACTTTTACCAACAAAGCGGCAGCTGAAATGAAAGAACGCGTAATTAAAAATCTTCATGCATTCTCTAAAGAAGATGCAAATGATATGTTAAAGGTAATTTGCAATGAAGCAAATATAACAGAGGCTATTGTTTTTAGAAGATCAAAAATTATTTTAAATGCTATTTTACAAAATTACTCAGCGTTTAGCATTACCACTATAGATAGTTTTACACATAAGTTAATTAGAACTTTTGCGTATGATTTACATCTTCCTATGAGTTTTGAAGTTGAAATGGATACTGAGAGCTTATTAAATGAAGCTGTAGATATTGTTATTTCAAAAATAGGTGAAAATAAAGAACTTACAGATATATTAATAAACTACGCCGTTCAAAAGCTTGATGATGATAAATCTTGGGATATTACAAATGAACTTAAAACATTTGCTAAAATTCTTTTAAATGAAAACCATACTACGTATTTAAAAGAATTAAAAAATATCCCAATTACAAAATTCAAGATTTTAAAGGAAAAACTTCAAAAAGAGAATAAGGAAATAGAAAATAAATTTTTAGCAATAGGAAATGAAGGATTAAAAATTATTAACAAAAACAATATTGAAATTATAGAATTTGCTAACGCCGGAGAACTACCAAAACACTTTGTAAAATTAACGAAATTTAAAAATTTAAAAATAGATGATTTAAAGTTTGAAGGGAGATTAAATACTGTAATTGAAGAAAACAAAAATTTATTTTCAGGAAAATGTAGCGAATACTCTAAGCAAATTATTGAAACCATAGCTCCTGATTTAAAAGAATTATTTTACGAATCAAAAAAGTTGTACAATGAAACCTATGGATTGTATATTTTAAATAAATTAATTATAGAAAGTTTAATACCGCTAGCTGTTCTAAACTATATAAATACCGCTTTAGAAGAATTAAAAATTGAAAACAACATATTGTTAAATGCTGAATTTAATCAGAAGATAAGTGATACTATTAAAAATGAACCAACACCTTTTATTTATGAACGTTTAGGAGAAAAATTTCGCTATTTTTTTATTGATGAAATGCAAGATACCTCTAAATTACAGTGGGAAAATTTAATACCGCTTATAGAAAATGTTATTTCTTCAGAGAATAATACAGGGGAAAAAGGGAAATTATTATTAGTAGGTGATGCAAAGCAGTCAATTTATAGATGGAGAGGGGGCAAAGCAGAACAATTTATAGCGCTTTCATCTTCTGAAAAAAAGAAAGAAAATAATCCTTTTTATGTAGAAAAAGAACTATCAAATTTAGATACAAATTATCGTAGCTATTCCGAGATCATAAATTTTAATAATTCCTTTTTTAAACATATTTCACAATTTTTAAATAACCAAAGTTTTAGTAATTTATTTTTAGACGGAAATAATCAAAACACCAATAAAAAAGAAGGAGGTTATGTACAAATATCTTTTGTGGTAAAACAAAAAAATGATGAAAATAAAGAACTAATTTACCCCAAAAAAGTATTAGATATAATTGAAAATTTAGATAATTCTTTTCAGAGAAATGAAGTTTGTGTATTAACCAGAACTAAAAAACAAGGGATTGATGTAGCCAATTATTTAGCTGAAAATGGCATTAAAATAATTTCATCAGAAACGCTACTAATAAAAAATAATGAAAAAGTAAGTTTTATTATCAATTTGTTATATGCACTACAAAATCAATCAAACAAAGAGTATAAAATTGAATTACTGTATTTTTTATATGAACACTTAAAGGTTAAAGATTCAAAACATTCATTTTTTAGCCATTTTATAAATTTAACTAATACAGAATTTTTCAAAGAGTTAAGGGATTTTGGAATCTTTTTTAATTGTAATGAATTTATTCAAAATACGTTTTATGAAAGCATAGAGTATATCATTAGAAGTTTTAATTTGGCATTAACTTCAGATTCTTTCATTCAATTTTTCTTAGATATTATTTTTGAATTTCAGCAAAAAAATAAGGCATCACATAATGGATTTTTAGATTACTGGGAATTAAAAAAAGAGAAATTAAGTATTGTTTCACCTGAGGATGAAAATGCAGTTAGAATTATGACAATACACAAAGCAAAAGGATTAGAATTTCCGATAGTTATTTACCCTTATAGTGTCGAAATTTACAGACAAATAAACCCTAAAGTTTGGTATTTGTACAATCAAACAAACTCAATAAAATCAGTATTAGTAAATTACAGTAATAGGTTAAATTATGTTAGCGAGCAAGGGAAACAGCTATTTTTGAAGCAAAGAGAACAGCTAGAGTTGGATAATTTCAATTTATTATATGTTGCCTTAACAAGGGCTATTGAACAGTTATATATTGTCTCAGAAAAAAATATTTCAACTAAAAATGAAGAGAATTTAAATCATACATCAGGGTTTTTTATAAATTTTTTGAAATATAAAAAAATGTGGAATTCAGATAAATATGATTATAGTTTTGGAAATTCAAAGCGGATTAAGATTCCTATGAAAAAAGAAAATAAAACCACCACATTAAATAGTTTTATTACAAATTCTTGGAAAAATCACAATATTTCAATTGTAGCGAACTCCTCATTACTTTGGGGAACAGAACAGGGAAGTGCTATTACTTACGGTAATCTAATTCATGCTATTTTAGCTGAAATTAAAACTGAAAATGATATTTTAGATGTTGTAAATAAATACCTATACAACGGGTCAATAACCACTAAAGAGCAAGAAGATATCATGATTATTTTAAAAAAGATAGTAAATCACGAGCAGTTGTATTCCTATTTCCAACAAAACACTCAAACTTTAAATGAACAAGAAATAATAACTTCAGATAAGAATATTGTTATTCCAGATAGGTTGGTTATTAGAGGAAACAAAATAACAATCATAGATTATAAAACAGGAAATCCATCTGAAAAATATCATAAACAACTCATTAAATATGCAAAAGCATTAGAAGAATTAAATTATTTTATTGAAAAAAAATTATTGGTTTATATTAATTCTGAAATTACTATTGAAGAAGTTTAAAATCTTATAAATTTGTAGAAAAAACAACTAACAATGTACGGTAAAATACAACAACATTTACAAAAAGAATTGGAAGGAATTAAAGAGGCAGGTTTATATAAATCTGAACGTATTATAACAACTTCACAAGATGCAGTAATAAAAATTAGTACAGGGGAAGAGGTCATTAATTTTTGTGCCAATAATTATTTGGGGTTATCAAATAACAAACAAGTAATTCAAGCAGCTAAAGACGCAATGGATTCTCATGGTTATGGAATGTCATCGGTTCGTTTTATTTGCGGAACACAAGATATTCATAAACAATTAGAGGAAACTATTGCAGCATTTTATAAAACGGAAGATACTATTCTTTATGCAGCGGCTTTTGATGCTAATGGAGGTGTTTTTGAACCGCTTTTATCTGTGGATGATGCAATTATTTCTGATTCTTTAAACCACGCTTCAATTATTGACGGAGTTCGTTTATGTAAGGCAGCGAGATATAGATATGATAACAATAATATGGCTTCCCTAGAAGAACAACTTATTGAAGCCAATAAAAAAGAACACCGTTTTAAAATAATTGTTACAGATGGTGTTTTTTCTATGGATGGCATTGTTGCAAGCCTTGATAAAATATGTGATTTAGCCGATAAATATGATGCATTGGTAATGGTTGATGAATGCCATGCGGCAGGTTTTATTGGAGCAACAGGAAGAGGAACATTAGAATTAAAAAATGTAATGGGAAGAGTTGATATAATAACGGGAACACTTGGAAAGGCTTTAGGTGGTGCAATGGGAGGTTACACAACAGGTAAGAAGGAGATTATAGATTTGTTACGTCAACGGTCAAGGCCGTATTTGTTTTCAAATTCTTTAGCCCCAGCAATAGTAGGAGCCTCCTTAAGAGTTTTCGATTTAATAGCGAACAACACAACATTAAGAGATAAATTAGAGTGGAATACAAACTACTTTAAAAAAGGAATGATTGATGCGGGTTTTGATATTGTAAAAGGAGATTCGGCTATTGTACCAGTAATGCTTTATGATGCAAAACTAGCTCAAAAAATGGCAGCAATGCTTTTAGAGGAAGGTATTTACGTAATAGGTTTTTTCTTTCCAGTAGTACCTAAAGAAAAAGCAAGAATAAGAGTGCAATTATCTGCTGCTCATAAGAAAGAACATTTAGATAAAGCAATTCAAGCTTTTATAAAAGTGGGAAAAAATCTTAAGGTATTGTAGAAAATTAGTAAAAACGCATTATATTTGAGATAATTTTGTATTTTTGTCATTAAAGTTTAAGCTAAGAGTAGCTTACAATAAAAAAGAAAGAACATTAAATTTAATTAATTGAAAATGAAACATTTAAAAATTGCCATTTTGGCCCTGTTGTTAATTGTATCCTATAGTAATGTTAATGCTCAGGATAAAGAAAATCCTTGGATGTTAAATTTAGGAACCAACCTAATTGATATTAAAGATTCGGGAAGTGACATTGGTTGGGGAGGTAAAGCATCTTTAGGAAGATATTTAGGAAAAGGGTTTAGCTTGGAATTAGCAGGAGCAGTAAATCAAGTGACAAGACCTTGGGGAGCTCGTACAGATGCAACTTTTGCAGGTGTAGATTTAAATGTTAAGTATGATTTAAACAATGCATTTGGAGATTCAAAATGGTTTGATCCATTTCTATATACTGGAGTTGGAGAAAACTGGATAGGAGCCCAAAACGGAATAAGTATAAATGTTGGAGTTGGATTTAATGCTTGGTTTACAGATCATATTGGAGTCAACGTTACAAGTGGTTATAAAAAGGTAAATACTCCTATAGACTTTGAGATGTATCAACATTCTCTTGGTTTAGTTTGGAGATTTGGTAAATCTGATACAGATGGAGATGGAATTAGAGATAAAGATGATGCTTGTCCAACAGTTGCTGGTTTAGAAGAATTTAATGGATGCCCTGATACTGATGCTGATGATGATGGTGTTCAAGATTGTTGTGATGCTTGTCCAAACACACCTGGATTAGCAGAATTTAAAGGTTGCCCAGATTCAGATGGTGATGGTGTGGCAGATAAAGATGATGCTTGTCCAGAAACTCCAGGTTTAATAGAATTACAAGGTTGTCCAGATACAGATGGTGATGGTGTGGCAGATAAAGATGATACTTGTCCTGATGTATTTGGTCCAGAAGCTAATAGTGGTTGCCCATATATTGATAATGATGGTGACGGTGTAATAGATATTTTAGATAAATGTATTACGGTTCCGGGGCCAGCATCTAACGAAGGCTGTCCAGAAGTGTTTATGCAGAAAGAAACTATTGATATAGCAGCAAAAGGAATTAACTTTGATACTGGGAAATCTAACCTTAAACCTGAAGTTACAGCTATTTTAGATAAAGTGGCCAGTATTTTAAATCAAGAAGAAAATGTACAATTTAATTTTTCAATTGAAGGGCATACAGATAGTACAGGTTCAACAAAGAGAAACTTAGTGTTATCTGAAGAAAGAGCTAAGGCAGTAAAAGACTATTTAGTTTCTAAAGGAGTTGATGCAAGTAGGTTAACGGCAAAAGGTTTTGGAGAAGCCGTTCCAATTGATACAAACGCCACCAAAGAAGGACGATATAACAACAGAAGGGTTGAGATCAAAGAAAAAAAATAAGATATTCTTCTAAAAAAATAAAAAAGCTATTTCTTTAACAGGAGTAGCTTTTTTATTTAATATTTAAATACTTATCTTTGCCGGAAAGACATAAATTATTAATTAAATTATATAAAAATGAAACATTTAAAAGTAGCTTTATTGGCTTTATTATTAATTATTGGTTTCAACGATATTAATGCACAAGATAAAAATAATACTTGGGCAATTGGTTTAGGTGTAAATGCTGTAGATTTTTACCCAACTAACTCAGGTCTTCCTGGGCATGGAGGTTGGTTTGACGAGTTTGCCAACACAGGAGACCATTTCAATATTGTTTCATCAATAAGTAAAATGAGCGTTAGTAAATATTTAGTGGATGGGTTTAGCCTTGAAGCGGCTGGGACATTAAATAGAATAACTAAAGTTGGAGATAATACCATTGCAGAAGTATCTTATTACGGTTTAGATGGAGCTGTTAAATATGACCTTAATGAAGTTTTTGGAAATACCTCTAAGTTTAATCCGTATGCTACCGTTGGAGGAGGGTACACTTGGTTAGATGCATTAGGAACGGCAACTTTCAATGCCGGTTTGGGATTCAATTTTTGGTTTTCTGAAAAGATAGGATTGAATTTTGAGACAAAGTATAAACAAACGTTTGAAAGTAATATTGTACAACATTTTCAACATTCTTTGGGTGTAGTGGTTAAATTTGGAGGTACTGATACAGATGGTGATGGTGTTTATGATCAATTTGATGCTTGTCCTGAAGTATTTGGATTGGCAGAATATAAAGGTTGCCCTGATTCAGATAGTGATGGCGTTATTGATTCTGAAGATGATTGCCCAAACACTGCAGGTTTAGCATCTTTAAATGGATGTCCAGATGCTGACGAAGATGGAATTGCAGACAAAAATGATGATTGCCCAGAGGTGAAGGGTACAAAAGCAAATAATGGTTGTCCTGATACAGATGGAGATGGAGTATTAGATAAAAATGATGGTTGTCCTCAAGTCGCAGGCCCAAAAGCAAATAAAGGTTGTCCTTGGCCAGATACAGATGGAGATGGTGTTTTAGATAAAGATGATAACTGTATTAACGAAGTAGGCCCTGCATCTAACAATGGTTGCCCAGAAATAACTAAAGTAGAGGTTGCAAAATTAGAAGAGTTATTTAAAACGGTTTACTTTGATTCAGGAAAAGATAATTTCAATACTGAAACAGTTTCTAAATTAGATGAAGCTGCTCAAATAATGAGCAAATATTCCACTGCTAAATTTAATATTTTAGGTCATACAGATAGTACAGGAAGTAAAAAACGCAACCAAGAATTATCAGAAAGTAGAGCTAATGCCGTAAAAGATTATCTGGTAAAAAAAGGAGTTTCTTCAAGTAATTTAACAGCCAAAGGATATGGTGAAGATATGCCAATTGCATCTAATAATACAAGAGCAGGTAGAGCTAAAAATAGAAGAGTTGAAGTAAAACTAGTTGACTAACAGTTTTTACATTTTCTTTTAATAAAAAAACCATTCATTTACGAATGGTTTTTTTATTTTTATAG
>JAMOMG010000239.1 GCA_027068695.1 Flavobacteriaceae bacterium | reverse complement strand
GATAGGTAAAACTATCATATTTGCAAAAAGTAAGGCTCATGCAGAGTATATCAAAGAGGTATTTGACTTGCTTTATCCTTCTAAAAGTGAAGAAGCTCAGATAATCCATAGTGAGATTTCTCATGTAGATACTCTGATAGATAACTTCAAAAATCCAAATAAATACCCTCAAATAGCAATAAGTGTGGATATGCTTGATACTGGCATAGATATACCAGAACTTTTGAATCTTGTCTTTTTTAAACCCGTAAAATCTAAGATAAAATTTTGGCAAATGATAGGGCGAGGGACAAGACTATGCCCTAATATTTTTGGAGAAGGGCAAGATAAACAGAGTTTTAATATCTTTGATTTTTGTGCGAATTTTTCTTACTTTGATATACATGCAAAAGGACTTCCTTCTCAAAAAACAAGTTCCCTAAAAGAGAGGCTATTTTTAAAACGAGTCAAACTGCTACGAGAGATGCCTCAGAGTGATTTAAAAGATAAGATATTTATGATAGTGCAATCACAAGTTTATGCTTTAGATGCATCTCAGTACTATTTAAAGAAGCATAAGCACATAGTAGAAGAGTTACAGCGTGTTGATTTGAAGTATATAACAGATGATATATTTAATATGTTAAAAGTCATATCAGAATATATTGAAGACGATACTGACTTTGAAGTTCAAAGATTTCAGATGTTGGTTTTAAATGCTCAAGAGGCTATCTTGAAAGATAAAAATCCAGAGACTTTTATAAAAGAGATAAAATCTAGATGCGTTATCTTAAAATCAAAATCAAACAATGTAAAAGCGATACAAGAAAAGATAGAAACTATTGACAACGTTATCAATGATGCTTTTGCTTTGGATGAGAGTATAGAAGATTTGGAAGTTGTGAGAAACTCTCTTGAACATCTTTCTAATCTATCACTCAGCAAAGGAGTGACTCTTGTTAAAACAACATTTTCAGATAAAGTTATAGAGGTAAGAGACTTATCTAGTGATGACTATATCGATAAAACTTCTATAAAAACAGAACTGCAAAAAGTATGGGATGCTTATATCCAAGAGCTTCGTGTCATAAAAGATTTGCAAAAGAGTGAGTTAATAACTGATGTTGATATTGATGAGTTAAAATATCATGTTTTTGACATTGATAAAATTGTTGAAGATAAAATGAATAGCAATAATGACTTTGGAACTTTAATACATAAAATTTTAAACAGTTCAAAGAAGGATGTTGCCAATAGAATTTTTGATAACTTCATATCAAAAGGTAGTTATACTCAAAAGCAAACAGAGATAATCAATAAGATAAAAAACAGACTCTTTGGAAAAAAATATATTGGTATAAATAAATCACTAGTTGATGTAAAAGAAGTACTTGTTAGCGATATACATCCACTAGCAAATGAGTTTGAAAACTTAAGTGAAGAAGAGCAAGAAGAAATTTATAGAGTTATTGATTTAATCGATAAGGTTGATAATAGTTCAAACTTGTCGTTGTAAAATATATATTTATAATCGTAATATTTTGATATTGCCACTTTTCTGACGCATTTTTTGACCCAACCCCTTACAACTTTTTACACAAACTATCAAGTTATAATAGTTTGTGTGAAGATGATATCCAAATAATAAGGTCGGATAATCAATGGAATAATGATGATATTACAGAATTACAAAAAATAAAAATCGAAGAAACATCAATTGGTAAAAGGGTAATATGGGATGTTTATGTAGAGTCAATATCAAAAATTGGATTTGGTCATGACCGTATAATGTTATTTGCTAAAGCAAATAAAGATGACCGTTTATCTAGTTCTAACACAGCAGCAATATTTGATATTAAATATGAAGACTCATTATTATAAACTCAGAGTAACTGTTACTATATTGCTTAGTATAACTTCCATTTTCCTCGATACTTTTTATTCAGTTGTTATATCTATGTCCCTTTAGTAAACAAAACAAAATTTAGTCCCAAACCTGACCCATTTTTTGACCTGCCACCTCACAACTTTTCGTACAAATTATCTCGTTATAATAGTTTGTGTGCAGTTGATAGCCAAATAATAAGGTCGGAGATCGTCATTTAATCAATTTATTATGAATTATTTCATCAACCTCACTTTTGAGATTTGTCCCCCTACAAAGGTACAACATGTAGAAGTGTTGCACCTCTGTATAGGTTATTTTTATCTATGGTGTAGTTAGCTAATAATCGTTAAAAGCATCAATTTAAATACTCCCGTATAACACGATGTTTAGTAGTTAATTTATACTAAGCATCGTGTAAAACTAACGATTTACATTATCATTAGTTTTGGGGTTTGGTTTAGCTTTTATATATTCTTTACTATTAATTATAGTTGTTGTATGATTTGGGTGTTTTCCTGCTTTAACTTCTTTTACAATAGTTTCTCTTGGTATGTTTGAACCTCTACCTGGGATATTATATGTAGCATTGCCACCTTTATCATCATCATGATTACCTATTATGTTTTTTGCCATCGTTTTCCTTTCAAGTTTATTTAGTTTTGTTTAGTGTCTGAATCTGGGTCTATAACCATCAAGTGACTTTAAGTTGACAGTTTACCATAATATATATAGTTTGTCAACTATAGTAAGTGTAATTTTATTTAATTGTGATATAATGTTCCTAATTAAAGGAGATAAGATGTTTGGTGAAAGGCTAAAAAGGGCAAGGGTAAAGGCTGGTCTTTCTATGCAGGAGTTAGTTGACAAAGCTAACAACATAGTCAGTAAACAGTCTATATCTCAATATGAAAAAAACTTGAAAAGTCCCTCATCTGATGTACTCATAGCACTTGCAAATGCTTTAGGTATTGGTGTTGAGTATTTTTTTAGAAATGTTGAGGTTAGTATAGGGGAGGTGGACTTTAGAAAGCAGTCCACTTTTGGTAAAAAAAAGCAAGAGGTGTTAAAAGAGAATGTTAGGGAGTATTTAGAGCGGTATATCGAGATTGAAAACATACTAGATATAGACTATAAGTTTAAAAATCCATTGGAAAATGAAGAGATAACTGCACTTGATGAGATAGAAACTATCGCTACTACACTAAGAGAGAGTTGGAATCTAGGAATAGACCCTATAGGTAACATAGTAGAGATGTTAGAGCTTAAAAATATAAAAGTTCTACTCATAGATGATGATAAAAAGTTCAACGGCTTGTGTGGTGAAGTAAACGATGAAAAAAGTCACTACTTTATAGTGCTTAATAACACCAAAATGTTAAACAGCGATAGAAAACGATTTACTGCTTTGCATGAGTTGGCTCACTTGGTATTGCCTACCCATACTTTAGCTGAAGAGAAAGCTAGTGATAGATTTGCTGGGTCTTTTCTCTTTCCAAAAGAGAGTGTTATCAATGAATTTGGGGCTAAAAGAAGTAAAGTATCTATCGAAGAACTTACTCACATCAAACAGAAGTATGGTATCTCTATCGCTGAGATTATCTTTAGGTTAAGACAGTTAGACATCATTAGTGAAGCGATGTTTAAAAGATTTTGGATTGTAAATAGGACTTCAAAGTTTGATGATAAGTATCCTTATAAGCAAGAGATAAAAACTACAAGATTTCAAAACTTATTGGCTCATGCTTATAGTGAAGAGTTTATTTCGTTGTCTAAACTAGCTGAGTTATCGGGCTTGAGTGTTGATGATGCTTTGAAAAAGTATGGTGAAGTATTTTAATGCTTGTCGTTAGTGATGCAAATATCTTTATAGATTTAGAAAGAATTGGTCTTTTGATAGAGTTTTCTAAACTAGATATTGGTATCGCTACGAGTGATTTTGTGTTTAACGAGTTAAATGCAAAACAGCAATTGCTTGTAAAAAGTCTTGATTTAGATGTATATAGCCTTGATTCTGATGAGTTGATAACATTTTTTACAGAGTATCAGGCATTGGGGAGAGTTAAGATTTCGCATCAGGATTATTCTATCTACTACTTTGCTAAAAAACTGGATGCTACTCTTTTGAGTAATGATAAAGCACTCAGAAAGTTTTCAACCCAAAAGAGTGTAGATGTCAAGGGAATATTTTATATTTTAGATATGATTATACAACAGAGTAAGTTGAGTAAAGATGACTTAAAAAAGTCTATCACATTGCTGTTAGACAATAGTTGGCTACCTAAAGATGAAATCCATAAAAGATTGGAGAGGTTAACATGAGTGAATACACACAGTAGAAACTTCCAGCTATAGAGTTTTTTCAGGGTATGACTATTTTGATGCCAAGAGTGAGATTTGTGCGGTGGTGCTTGAAGAGAGACTAAGCACTTCCCTACAAAAGTTTGTATGGTAAGGATAGTCTTCAAAGTGTCAAATGAAGATTTTCAAAAGATTAATGAGTTTGTTAAAACAGGTTTATTGTAGTGAATGCTTTATGCTCATTTTGTTACAATAAATTGAAATTAAGTTGTGTGTTATTATAAAGGTAGTGTATTGAAAAAAGAAAATGTAATCAATGAAAAAAGTATCAATGATATAAACTATGAACTTTTAAAAAAACAGTTTCCTCATGCAGTAACTATTGATGAAGATGGTAAATATATGATTGACCCTCAAAAGTTGCAGTTGAGTTTAGATCCTAGTAAAGCCCAAATAAGAGAAGATGGTTATGGTTTAAATTGGGTTGGTAAAAAAGAGGCTTACTATAAAGCATTTTCTAAAAACTATAAAGTTTTAAAACCTTTAAATGATGATAATAGTAAAAATTGGGATACAACAGAAAATATACTTATAAAAGGTGATAATCTTGATGCTTTAAAGATACTTAGACAAAATTATTTTGAAGCTATAAAAATGATATATATCGACCCTCCTTACAATACTAAAAATGATGGTTTTGTTTATAATGATAACTTTACAAACTTGTCACCATTAGCGATATACATCCACTAGCAAATGAGTTTGAAAACTTAAGTGAAGAAGAGCAAGAAGAAATTTATAGAGTTATTGATTTAATCGATAAGGTTGATAATAGTTCAAACTTGTCGTTGTAAAATATATATTTATAATCGTAATATTTTGATATTGCCACTTTTCTGACGCATTTTTTGACCCAACCCCTTACAACTTTTTACACAAACTATCAAGTTATAATAGTTTGTGTGAAGATGATATCCAAATAATAAGGTCGGATAATCAATGGAATAATGATGATATTACAGAATTACAAAAAATAAAAATCGAAGAAACATCAATTGGTAAAAGGGTAATATGGGATGTTTATGTAGAGTCAATATCAAAAATTGGATTTGGTCATGACCGTATAATGTTATTTGCTAAAGCAAATAAAGATGACCGTTTATCTAGTTCTAACACAGCAGCAATATTTGATATTAAATATGAAGACTCATTATTATTACTTCAAAAAGGTGATAAAATAACAATAAATGGTAAAATTAGTAGCTTTTCTATAAGTATCATGATTGATGATTGTGAAATAATCAAAAAACTCACATAACAAAACCTCTTAACTTTTCCCTGCTATAATTCCCAAAAGAGCAATTATGGAAGTGAACTAAAGAGCCAGAGTGCGACTTTTAACTCAATACATCAATATTATAAATGGTACAGCTACCCAGTGTATGATGGATGAGTTTTTTATGTATCAACAAAATTGGACTTTATATCCCAATCATTTTTTTGATTTTAGACCAAATTGTGCTAAAATAGGAACAGATTGCTATTTAGGGAACTTTATGCCAACGATATTAAGAGTTAAAGATTATCGTTTTTTCTTTTTTTCACGAGAAGAGTTAAGACAACATGTACATATACAATCTCAAAAAGGCGAAGCAAAGTTTTGGCTTGAACCTTAGATAGAGTTAGCTAAAAACTATAAGTTATCGAGAAAAGAGCTTGGTGAGATTGGGAAAATCATCGAAGATCACTATAAAGAGTTTAAAAAAGCTTGGGAGGAACATTTTGGAAACCATGCAAACTGAAGTAACAAATATATCTAGTCATGGGTTTTGGATACTATCAGATGATAAAGAGTATTTTTTATCATCTGATGACTTCCCATGGTTTAAAGATAGAACTATAAATGATATTATAAATATTCAAAGTTTTAGGCATGGGCATTTATATTGGGAAAGTTTAGATGTAGATTTAAGTCTTGAGATGATAGAACATCCTGAAAGATTTCCACTTCAAGCTAAAGCTTTGTAGATAACTATAAAAATTTTGGAGATGATACGGAAGTATGTAAAGCATCAAGATAGAAAAGAGAAGATGGCTGAACAGCAAAGTTTATTCTAAAAGATAAGAAAGGTTGCAATTTATCCCTTTCCCTTTTAGGGGAAAAGGGCATAGTATCTCCTTCAAGAGGTTTTCAATACCTGTCTCTTTGGGTAGGATTTTTATTAATTTTGCCATGTTCTTTTATAGCTAAATTTTAATCAAATCTTATCGATATTTTAGGAGAAGTTTAATATTTGCCAAGTTGGTCTCAAAATCTAAAATTATTATTTACTATTTTGAAGCCGTCGGTGTATCTTCTTTTTGTGTTTCATCACTGTTTTGAGCTAATTTTTTTTTACGCTTTTCTTCTTTTTTTTTCTCTTTTTCTAATTCACGAGCCCGTTTTTCATAGGTGTAGTTTGTTTTAGCCATTAGTAATCCTATTTTTTAATATTTAATAAATCGTTGAGCTTTGTAAAAATGTGAACACAGTGATTTTAACCTTTAGTTTTTTTTAACTTCTTGTCATTTCGCTTTTCTTTCAAAGTTTTTGCTGGTGCTTTCTTAACTGTTTTTTGAGTATTCTTACCTTTTGCCACAATCTCTCCTCTGATTCAAATTTGTTAATCATATAATCTTTCATATATTATATATGACTTACACTTAAAGTTAAATTTTTTTGATTATTACTGAGTTTAGGTTGGAAGGTTTTAAAAAGAGATTGTTTAAAAGAATATGAGCAGAATAAATCTGCTCATATTGAAAAATTACAGACCTGTAACGTTTTCTGCTTGAGGACCTTTTTCGCCTTCACCAAGTTCATAAGTAACCTTTTGACCATCGTTTAGTGAAACACGGTCGTGACCATTGCTGTTAATTTGACGGAAGTGTACGAATACATCTTTACCACCATTTTCTTGTTCGATAAATCCGAAACCTTTTTCGCTGTTGAACCATTTAACTGTTCCATTTACTAATTCTGCCATTGAGAATCCTTTTTGTTTAATACACCATATTTCTAAAGTGGTTGAAAATCTAATAATAAGTTCGATTTTTAGGTGAATTTTACTGTTAACAGAAAGTCATCAATATAAAGCAGACTAAAGATGTAACTATAATCATCTTTCATTGGGAAATTTAGCTAAATTATTATTAAAACAACATAAAATAGATCTTTTTACTGTTTAAAGTTAGGTAAATCCGATGAGAAGTTATACAACATTTAAACAAATATTAGATACCACAAGGTATGAAAATAAGAAACAAAAGAGAGCTACTAAAACAACTAGAGACGATTAGAGATTTCAGGACAGATAGACATAAGATAGAATACGTACTCAGTGAGGTACTAAATAACTACCCCAAAACAAATTTCAAATTCATCACCATAGTTACTAATAATTTTTTCAACATAAGTTTTCATATTTTTTGTTGATTCATAAGCATCAAATTCAATCCAATAATATTTCATAAACTTCCAAAGCATCTCAATTGTAGTGTTTTTTTATTTAAATCTTGAAAATAATTTTGTCCTATTACTTATTAGCTGTAACTATAGATAAAGGAA
>JAMOMG010000238.1 GCA_027068695.1 Flavobacteriaceae bacterium | reverse complement strand
TTTACATTTGAAAAAAGTTTAATTTAAAATCTTAATAATTATGTTTTTATCAATTTTAAATGATGGTGGGCCAATTTTTATGTATCCACTTTTATTAATTTTAATTTTAGTTCTTATCTTAATTGTTAAAGGATTTCTAAAAAAAGAAAGTCTGCAAAAAACCGTAAGTTTAGTGAATTCTTTCTCATTATTTGCAGTTGTTTGGGGAGTTTTAGGTCAAATTTTAGGCTTAATAAGTGCTTTTGATGCCATTGAAATAGCAAAAGATATTTCACCCGCTATGCTGGCCGGCGGCTTAAAAATAAGTTTTTTAACACCTGCCTTTGGGTTATTTATTTTTCTAATTGGTAGGTTGGGAATAATTATTCTTACCTGGATGCAAAAAGAATAAAAGATTCTTAACTGTTTACAATCAAATCTGCCTTTTTAGCTATTTTTGCATACAATGAAAACTAAAAAGGCATTTATTTTACTGAATGGAGCTAAACCAACAGTATTTCCTAACTTATCTAATTATCAAATTATTTGTGCTATTGATGGTGCTTATAACTATTTTAAAGAAAAAAATATTGAACCAGATTTGATAACTGGCGATTTTGATTCTATTGAATCAATTCCAACAACCGCGGAAGTAATCAACACTCCCAATCAAAATTTTACTGATTTTGATAAAGCGCTAGCTATTTTAAATGAAAGAGGTTTTAATACTATTGATGTTTATGGAGGAAGTGGAAAAGAACACGATCATTTTTTAGGGAATATTAGTACAGCACTTGAGTGGAACACTAAACTAAACATTACTTTTTTTGATGATTTTGGTAAATATTTTTTTATTGATAAAACTTTTTCAGTATCAAACGTTTTAAATAAAAATATTTCGTTAATTCCACTCCCTAAAGCTAAAGGTATTCACACATTTGGGTTACAATATCCGTTAGTAAATGAAAGTTTAGTTTTTGGCAAACGTATTGGAACTAGAAATAAAGCAATTGAAAATACTGTTGAAATTACTTTTAAAAAAGGTACGTTATTAATTTATATCAGTCATTAAATGGATAGAAAAATAAAATTAATCTGGGATTTTAGAAGTGTTGATTCTCAAAAAACTGCTGAACACCAAGCTATTCATTTAAAAGAATTTGCTTTAAAAGAAAAACTACATTTTTACAATAGTAATTTCGCACAAATATCTGAAACACACGCTATCGCTTTTATAATTGTTGACGAGTGTGATATGAAAATTTATAGAGATGCTTTATTACCACATCGTGGTGAAGTAGCTAAATAATTTAAATTTAGATCATCTCGTCAACCTGAATTTATTTCAGGTTCTCATAACTATTGGATTTTTCTAAATGAGATTCTGAATCAAGCCTGCCAGCCAGACAGGCAGGTTCAGAATGACGTATTTTTTCAATTTAATACTAGTTCCCAACAGCGTTTGCCACAATCCAACCACCAGTCCACGCATTTTGAAAATTAAATCCGCCAGTAATAGCATCAATATTTAATATTTCTCCAGCAAAAAACAGATTTTTATGGAGTTTGCTTTCAAATCGTTTAAAAT
>JAMOMG010000237.1 GCA_027068695.1 Flavobacteriaceae bacterium | reverse complement strand
GCTTCAACAACTTGGAGATGGTTTGGTTATGATAATGCTTGGACAGAGATTGATGGAATTAATATGAAATCTGTTACTGGTGGTGGTCATTCTGGAGCTGGACTCTTTATATCTACAGAAGATATGGCAAGGTTTGGGTTGTTATTTTTAAATGATGGCGTTTGGAATGGTAAGCGACTTTTAAGTAGTGAATGGATTTCAAAAGCAATTACTCCCTCAAAACCAAATGTAAACTATGGGTACATGTGGTGGCTTAATACCAAAGGAAATAGGCATTGGAAAGGACTTTCTGAAACTATTTTTTACGCCGCTGGTTTTGGTGGTAACTTTATTGTAATAGACCGAGAAAATAACCTAGTTGTTGTAACAAGGTGGCTTCAGCCTTCAAAAATTAAAGAATTTATGTTGAAAATTAACGCCGCTTTACACTAAATTTTATTTATTATTTCTGCTGCTTTTTTTAGTGTATCATCTGTTTTAGCAAAACAAAACCGAAGAACTTTAGAGTCGTACTTATTTTCGTTAAATACGGAAATTGGTATTCCTGCTATTTTTTGTTCTTTTGTTAACCTTACTGCAAAATCAAAATCGCTTTCATCGGTTATGTTTTTAAAGTTTAGTAACTGAAAATACGTTCCTTTTGAAGGCTTAAACTCAAAACGTGAATCTTTTATTAAACTTAAAAATAAATCTCTTTTATGTTGATAAAAACTACCTAATTCTAAATAATTAGAAGGTTTTTGTAAATATTCTGCTAATGCTACTTGCGTAGGGTGATGTACACTAAACACATTAAATTGGTGAACTTTCCTAAATTCTTTTGTCAATTCAGTAGGCGCAATACAATATCCCATTTTCCAACCTGTATTGTGAAAGGTTTTTCCGAAGGAAGCAATTATAAAAGTTCTTTCAACCAATGCAGGGTACAACGCTGCAGATTGATGTTTTTCACTATCAAAAATAATATGTTCGTACACCTCATCACTTAACAATAAAATATTCGTGTTTTTAAGCAATGCTTCTAATTGAAGCATGTCTTTTTGAGACAATACTCTACCAGAAGGATTGTGAGGCGTATTTATAATAATCATTTTAGTTTTATCGGTAATCAAACTTTTTACTTCTTGCCAATTAATTGAAAACTCTTCAGGATTTAACTGTATTGCTATTGTTTTTCCTCCAAATAATTCAATACTTGGCTCGTAACAATCATATGCTGGTTTAAAAATTATTACTTCATCATCTTTCTGTATTGTTGCTGCAATTACAGTAAAAATAGCTTGAGTTGCTCCTGCTGTAATCGTAATTTCAGTATCTGGATTGTAAGAAACGCCATATAAATTTTCTGTTTTTTCTGCAATAGCTTCCCTTAAACTAAAAATTCCTGGCATTGGAGCATATTGATTTTTTCCATTTACCATTGCTTTATTTACCAATTCAATTAGCTTTTCATCACTTTTAAAATCTGGAAAGCCTTGTGATAAATTAAGTGCATTTTGCTCATTTGCCAAACCGCTCATTATTGCAAAAATTGAAGTGGGAACCTCTGGTAATTTGGATATTATTGGATATTTATATGT
>JAMOMG010000236.1 GCA_027068695.1 Flavobacteriaceae bacterium | reverse complement strand
ATCATTATTTCCATCACCTTTAGAATCAGTTTTTGCAATTCCTTTAATTGTCGCTCCTGTTTGAGGATTTCTACCAGTACGAGCAGTGTTTTTTGTAGATTTAACTTTAGTTTTAAATTTCTTTTTTCTCTCTTCAGCTTTTAAAATATTTGACAATCCATCACCATCAGAATCTTCATCTAATTTATTAGTTGCTTTATAATAATCGTACCCTTTTTTACTAGTACTTTTTTCTTTAGAATCCCAACCTCGTACCTCTACTTTTGCTTGTTGTTTTTTGTTCTTTCTAACGGTTATATGCCCATAATGCGCATCACCAGGGCCATAAACTCTACTTGTAGCACTAGGATTCCAACAAAATGATCCATGAGAATTAGTAACCCATTTACCACCAGCTTTAAAGCATTTTCTTTTTTTACTTCTAAATAGTTCGTTGCTTGTGTTTGAAAGTGCTTTAGCAGTTGATAAAGGCATCATACAATGGTAGGATCCATCTCCACTTTCCCAAAAAGACCCACCATTTTTTAAGCATTCTTTTTTGGCTTTTCTTTTTCCTCTTCTTGTAGTGTTATTTTCGCCATTTCCATTCCCTTTAGAATTTATTTTAGATGAAGTAGTGTTACTTCTACTAGCATTATGGTCTATGGCTTTTGTCCCGTTATTTTCATCATCATTTCCATTATTAGCTTGATTTCTTTTTAAGGTTATATTAGCATATTTTGTTCTTCCGGGGCGTTTACGTTTTACAGTTGAAGAGTTGTTACCAAACTCAATACTTAATCCAATTCCAAAATTAGTGCTTTGTGGTTTTATGTTTTTTGTTGAAACTTCATAATCTATAGTTGCGGATCCAGTAGCAAATTTTAAATCTTCAGCATCAATAATACCATTTCTATTTGTGTCTGTAATTTTACTTTCTGAAATAGTTATTCCATTTGAAAAAGCAGCCATATAATTGGCAGTTGCATATAAACTAAAATTAGAACTTAAGTTATAGCCAAATTTTAAACCAGTTGAAAAATAGGATAAACTAGTGTTTTTATCTGATTTTATTTTTAAAATAGCAATTGGAGTCTCTCCATTGGTATAGTTACTTTCAAGATTAATTGATTTAACCGACTGCAAACCTATTTTTGTAGAAAATATAGCACTAAAATTACCAAACTTAGCTTTGTACTCTGGTCCAATTCCATAATAAAATTGTTTCCAATTTTGTGTAGTATTGGCTGTAGATAAATCAATAGTGTTTGTTGAACTTGAAAAGTTTTCATTTGTTGGGCTAGATATTTGACCTACGGATACTCCAATACCAAATTTAGAAAAGTAATAGGTTCCTGAAAGTTCAAAATAATTTCCATTTTTAGCAAATCCATTATCACTAAAATTTGAAGAAGGTGTTGAGGTTCCATAAGACAGACCAATAGTTGCATAATCTCCAATTGTAGCACCTCTACCTATACGTTTTGAATCTTGAGAAATAGTAGACCATTTACCAATAGTTGCACCTTTCCTTATTTTTTTTATATCTGAAGGAGGATTATTACCATCCGGATTACTTGTTCTGGCAGTTTTAGAAGTTTT
>JAMOMG010000235.1 GCA_027068695.1 Flavobacteriaceae bacterium | reverse complement strand
TTTTAAAATACGTCTATGACCTAAGCCGTTTGTTATTAATATTTCACCTTTTTCTAAACTTTGTCGTATATTATGTGCACAACTAACAAGCACATCTTTATCATCAGTGTCATGAATGACTAAAGTTGGTATTTTTACACTTTTAGCAGCAAAACTTGCGGAATAATTATCAATGCTTTCTCCAAATCTTTTATAAAAAAGTTTTTTGATTCTGTAAACCATTTTAGGTTTTAATTCTAACTTTTTAACAAAATCTGTAATAATATCAGTAATAATATCTCCAGCTCCAATAATAATTGCTTTTTTAATTTTCAATCCTTGCTTTACTCCATTTAAAACAGCCATACCACCTAAAGAATGCCCAATGGCAATTTCAAATGGCCCATATTTTTTTTCAATTGATTTAGCAGCAATAACAAATTCGCTCATCATGGTAGTTTTGCCTGTAGATTTTCCGTGTGCAGGGCCATCAAAACTAATGGTCATAAAACCATTTTCTAATAACTTATCGGCAATTTTATATAATTGAGTTCCTCTGCCAGACCACCCGTGAATTAATAAAACTTTTCTTTTTGAGTATCCATACGTATAAACCATAACCTTCTTATTAATTTCAGGTACGTATAAAAATTCTTTTTGAGCGCTGTTTGCCATCATTTTTTCACGTTCTGGAGTTTTAAAACGTATGGGAGTTCCAAATAGCTTTATGGTAAATTTTGTAGCTAAGGGAGGAGCTATAAATTGCAATATTTTCCCTATAGTAATTATTGAGGAGGGTATTTTTGAAATATTAGTTGGTTTTATTGCAGTTTTTTTTTTGCTACTTAAATAATTCATATTACCATTTATATTTGTGTATAAAGATATAATTTGTAATTTTATAAGAAGTACAAGAATTAAAAAAATAAAAATGAGAAAAATAATAGCTCTAGTTGTGGTTTTTTTATTTGTAGTAAGTTGCAGTACAGTACCAATTACAGGGCGTAAAAGAATTAACCTTGTAAGTGATGCTCAAATTTTACCTGCAAGTTTTGCTCAATATGAAGGGTTTTTAAAAGAAAATAAAATTTCAACAAATGTAAAAAAGACCAATGAATTACAAAATGTTGGAATGAATATTTCAAAAGCAGTAGATAGGTTTATGAGAGCAAATGGTATGGTTAAAGAAGCAAATAGTTATCGTTGGGAATTTAACTTAATTGAAGATAAAACAATAAATGCTTGGTGTATGCCTGGAGGAAAAGTAGTTTTTTATACAGGTATTTTACCTGTTTGTAAAAACATTGATGGAATTGCAGCTGTTATGGGACATGAAGTTGCTCATGCATTTGCGAAACATGGACAAGAACGAATGACAAGTGCTTATGGACAACAATTAGGTGGAATAGCTGTTGCTTTGTCAACCAATAATAAAGATTCAAAAACACGAACGTTGTGGAATACTATTTACGGAGTAGGTTCTACCGTAGGAATGTTGGCTTATAGTAGAACGCATGAAACAGAGGCTGACAAATTAGGAATGGTTTTTATGATTATGGCAGGTTACAATCCTGAAGAGGCCATAAACGTGTGGATTAGGATGAGTG
>JAMOMG010000234.1 GCA_027068695.1 Flavobacteriaceae bacterium | reverse complement strand
GCAATAGGTACTGTGCAACAACTCAAGAATTTCATTGAAAATATCAAGAAGAAAATTAAAGCAGATATTAGCTTAATTCCCGCTTTGGAATAGTCAAAAACTCACAACTTATTAAAATTCACAGAACCTGTGAGACCTATAGCTTTGTTTTAAATAAGCAAAATTACAAACATTTCAACAAAACAGTCCTAAAACTCAACGACTTTCCAAAAAGTATAACCAACAATGTCAAAACCAACATGAAATTAGTGGAATATTAAAATTTACAAATTTTAATTTGTGCCTGTTCTATAAATTTTTTCTATAAATTTTTAAAAATTTAATAACACTCGATTTAACTTATTTATCTATAAAGAAATTATTTTAATCGATGCATGTCCTATATGTCCACAGAGTCAATTAAAAATACTAAAGCATGCTTTAAGAATACTTTTTTTATTTCTCTCAAGATTATAGCTCCTATAATCTAAATTTGGATTATCA
This sequence comes from Flavobacteriaceae bacterium, assembly GCA_027068695.1. The sequence continues at coordinate 1,106 of JAMOMG010000234.1, read as the reverse complement.
AAATCTATCGTAATACCAGTTGGTGAAAAAGAAATGTTTTTTTGTTGGGTATTTTTATAATATCCAGATTGTATAGGGAATTGACCTTTCGGAAAATCTTGTGGGCTTGGCTGTCTTGACAAGTCTTCGCTGGCATTCTTATTAATTACATAAATTTTATAATTTGGCAAAAGTGCAAGATTAATAGTAAAGGAACTAATGTCTATGTAATCCAAATCATGTATTGCCACCATAAAACCAAGATAATAAACAAAAAATTTACCCGAGCTATTTTTAATTATGAGAAGTCTCTTTTTTTGCCCTGTTCCTACATAGTAACCTTTATTAACACCTATTTCCCCTATTTCACAATTTAAATCATTAGTATTTATTAAAAGAAAAATTATGTTCTCATCTGTTTTATTCTTTAAATATAAATTATTAAGCCTTTTGGTATCAAAAGGATAACTCGAATAAGGAGTTAATAATACAATCAAAACCATCAACTTTATTGACATTGTAATAACTCTTTCAATTTTGGATTATAGGATCTTTTTCTAGACTCTCTATATACTTCATCACCTGGTTCATGTGGCTTAGGTTCAGCTTCTTTCGGCAATTTTCTATGAATTGCCTCATGAATAATCGTATCATAACCCTCTCTTAAATCAGTATTTCTTAAATTATTATCTCTAAAATCATCATCATATGTAGTTACATCAGTTTCCGGATTATGTTCACCAGCAACATCAGGACCTAAATCTTTGTATTCCACTTCTTCTTCGTTCGGAATAGGCAAGTCTGGATTATTCTTTTGAGCTAGTTTACATAAGCATGCCATTTGTTCTTTGGTCAACCCAGTACTATCAAAATAATTAATCGGATCACTTAATACATATCCAAATAAATTTGTATCTCCTGCATCAAACTTAATCGGATCCTTACTAGTCCACCTAGCACTAATCGCATCATAATCCCTAAACCCAAACCTTGTCAATCCGGTATCATTATCATAAATCCCACCAGCAAAGCCAAAAGGCTGAAAATCAGGATTGGAATCCGTCAACACGTTACCCCAAACATCATAGCTTAGTTCTTGAGCAACTATACCAGTTGTAATATCAACA
>JAMOMG010000233.1 GCA_027068695.1 Flavobacteriaceae bacterium | reverse complement strand
AACAATTTAAAGATGTAAATACATTAGTTATAGGAATTAGTGCTGATAGTGTAGCATCTCATAAAAAATTTAAGCAAAAATATAACTTACCATTTACGTTATTAGCTGATATCAATAATGAAGTTAGACAGTTATTTGGAGTACCTAAAAGTATGATTTTTTTACCAGGACGTGTTACGTATGTTATTGATAAAAAAGGGGTTGTTCAATATATTTTTAATAGCCAATTTAAAGCCGAAAAACATATTGAGAATGCTCTTAAAAAATTAAGAGAAATATAAATATTAAATATTTGAGGTCTTAACTTTTAGCAATAAAAAACAATTTAACTAACTTTTCTGTTATTATTATCTACTTGGTTTTAAACAAAAAAGATAGAGCTGTTAATAAGTATTTAATAAAATAATTTGTGTTCTGTTCTACCATAAAAAATCCTATTTACCTTCGAAAGGAATTTGGTTCTTAAACAAATTTCTATTTGTTAAGATTAAATGGGAATCAGGTGAAATACCTGAACTGTTCCCGCAGCTGTAAGCTCTATAAAGGTTTTTTATTCTTATGCCACTATCATTTTAGTGATGGGAAGGCTTAAAAACTTGAGTAAGTCAGAAGACCTGCCCAATTCATTTAAATTAGTAAACTTTCGGGAAAAAAGTTTGTATGAATTGTTTCTATATGAAATCAATATAATTATTTTTTAACAATTTTATTTATGATGATATTTTCATCATTATAAATTTAAATAATTGGTATTTAAGATGAATTACTCTGATATACAAATAGTATTGCAAGAAATTCCAGGAGAAATTAGTATTTGCTTCACAATAACTGGATGCAAATTACACTGTGAAGGGTGTCATTCACCCTATTTATGGAAAGAAGGTAGTGGAGAAAAACTTATAAATGAAAAATATCTTCAAACTCTTAAAAAATACAAAGGCTTTGCAAGTTGTGTTTTGTTTATGGGTGGAGAATGGCATCGACAAGAATTAGTTAAAAATTTAAAAAGTGCAAAAGAAATGGGATACAAAACAGGTTTGTATACGGGGTTAGACAGAATAGATAAAGATATTTTAGAAGAATTAACCTGGCTAAAAACAGGTGCTTGGATTCAAAAACAGGGAGGATTAGATTGCGAGACTACCAATCAAAAATTTATAGAAGTAAAAACAAAAACAATTTTAAATCATTTATTCATAAAAAAATAAACCATGATAAGATTAACCAAAGAACAAATTACAAAAAAAATAGATTTTATTGAAAATTACATCAAATCTAATAATGCCGCAGATGGTTCGCTATTAGATGCAAATGCAAATGTTTCTTCAAAAAATATAGCCACTATGGAGGCTGAATTAAATAAAGATATTAATATTCAGGTAAATAGGCAATTGGTTAAAAATAAGATACGTAATTTGTTTGGGGATAATCTGGCCAACGAATACATAAGGCAAATTGAAGCTCATGAAATATATGTTCATGATGAAACCTCTCTTAAACCGTACTGTGTCTCAATAAGTATGTATCCATTTTTATTTGATGGATTAACTAAGTTAGGAGGAGAAAGTAAAGCCCCTCAACATTTAGAGAGTTT
>JAMOMG010000232.1 GCA_027068695.1 Flavobacteriaceae bacterium | reverse complement strand
AAGCGTCTGAGGTATATGTTTTTCTTTCAATTGGATCAAACCGATAATCACTATTAATTGTAATATAAATAGGAATAGTTTTTTTTGTAGTTGTATCTAATAGCCATACTTTGTCTCCAGAAACAAATACAATATCTCTTCCGTTTCTACTCATATTAAATGAAAACAATCCCATGTTTTTTAAAAATGTTAACTGAGAAATTGTTCCATCTTTTTTTCCTGAATTATTAATGGTAAGTTTGTGAATATTATATTTCCCACTTCTGGCAGATTGAAAATATATAGTATTATTATTTCCCCAATTTGGTGCTAAATCTTGCCCTTTAAAAGTGGTAAGTTGATTGTATTTATCATTTTCAATATCATACAGCCAAATATCTCTATTTGCAGGCCCTTTATAGGCTTCACGCTCAATTCTACAAGTACCACGGGTAAAGGCTATAAATTTTTTATTTGGAGAAAGTTTAGCGTCAAAGCCCAGAGCATTTAAAATTCGAAAGGGAGTACCACCATTGGCGTTTACTGATTGAATTTCAGGTTCTCGTTCTATTTGAACAAAATTTCTTACTGTCGTAAAAATGATATTATTTTCAGCAGTGAAATCAGTTATTTTATCATCTGCAGAATGAAATGTAATTCTAGTTGGAGTTCCTCCATTTGAAGGGATGGTAAATATGTCATTATTTCCGTACCGATTACTTTGAAAAGCAATAAATTTTCCATCGGTACTCCAAATAGGATTCGTATCATAAGCATTGTGTATAGTTAATCGTTTTAAATTTTCCCCAGAAGTAGATACTGTCCAAATATCACCCTGATAGTTGAATGCCATAATTTTGCCATCTGGACTTAGTGAAGGGGTGTTAATTAAAGGATTATTTTGTGAATGTAAATTTGCGTGTATACCAAAAACACACAGGAGTATGAATACTATATTTTTCATAAAGTTTGATTAAGTTGTTCAATCTCAAAGTTACAAATTTGAGTGTATGCAGTTTTAGGAAGTTATTTAATTTTAACAAAAGTTTAAGGTTTTGTTTTACCCTAACCAACCTTCTCTATCCAAACTTCTATATTGAATAGCTTCAGAGATATGAGTTGTTGAAATTTTATTAACACCTTCTAAATCTGCAATGGTTCTAGAAACTTTTAAAATTCTGTCGTACGCTCTAGCTGATAAATTTAAACGTTCCATAGCCGTTTTTAGAAGGGTTTTACTTTCATTATTTAAGTTGCAAAATTTACGAATATGTTTCACGGTCATTTGAGCATTGTAATGGGTGTTTTCAATTTTAGCAAATCGTTCAGATTGTATTTCCCTTGCTTTTGTAACGCGTTTTCTAATTAGTTTACTTGGCTCGGCAAGGTGTTCTTCAGAAAGTTTTTCAAAAGGTACAGGAGTTACTTCAATATGAATATCTATTCTGTCTAAAAGAGGTCCAGATATTTTACTTAAATAACGTTGCATTTCAGCTGGCGATGAGGTTACAGGTGCATCAGGATCGTTAAAATAACCACTTGGGCTAGGATTCATACTTGCTACTAACATAAAACTACTAGGGTATGTTACCGTAAATCTTGCTCTAGAAATAGTAACTT
>JAMOMG010000231.1 GCA_027068695.1 Flavobacteriaceae bacterium | reverse complement strand
AAACCAACCATGATATGATATGAGTAGTAGAGCATAGGAATGTTATTAGGTAATTCTTCTTTTTTAAATTGATCCATACCAGCAATTTCGGTATTCCAATTTTGATATGTCAAAAAACTTAAAATATTAGGTACAGCAATTTTATTGTCTAGTTTTTTTTCAACCATATTTGGCTGTCCGATAAGAATAATTTCAGCCCCACCTTTTTCTGAATGAAAAATTCCTTCCATAGCTGCAAAAGAAGCTGGCTGATATTTTACAACATTTTTAGCATTCCAGTCTCCTGTAGGAAAAGCAACCAAAAAACTAGCAATAAAACCAAAAATCACCCCCGTTTTTAAAAATAATTTTCCATACTCTACATTTTTATTTCTTAAAATATAGAATGCACCAATACTTGCGACAACAAAAGAAGAAGTAACCAAGGAAGCCATTTGATTGTGTAAGAAAGCAGGTAGTAGCCATGGGTTTTTAAAAAGTGATGAGAAATTTTCAAGTACAAATTTACCATTGTCTAAAATTTCATAACCTACTGGGTGTTGCATCCACGCATTGGTAGCTATAATAAATAAACCACTAGCCCAAGAACCAAGGAAAACTAAGAAACCTGCTAAAAAATGTAATTTCTGCCCTAATAACTTTTCACCAAAAATAAAAAGAACCAAAAAAGAAGATTCTAGAAAAAATGAAAATAAACCTTCCATAGCTAGAGTTTGTCCAATAATACCTCCTGTTAATTCAGAAAATTTAGCCCAGTTAGTACCAAATTGAAATTCCATAGGGATGCCTGTTATTACTCCCATTGTAAAATTAACAGCAAATATTTTCATCAAAAATTTAGCTGCATAATTATACTTTTCGATTTTACTTCTTAAGAATTTCCATTTAAAATAAACGATTAATAAAGATAATCCCATTGTTAGTTGAGGAAATATATAATGAAAAGTGATAGTAAAAGCAAATTGCATTCTATCGTAGAAAAGCATATCTTCCATTAGTTATAATATTTTAATTAATTTTTTTAGTTTTAAAATCTTGATTGCTAAAAGGTGAGCTATCAGGTATTTTTACAATATTGTATTCAAAGTTAGTTAAGAGGTGACATTCATTGCAAGAGTTTGTTAATAAGGTATAAGAGGTTTTGAATAATATTTTATTTTTTTGCTCTATGGCTATATTAACACTATCTAATGCAGGATTCATCATTTTAATATACTGACTTTCTTTTCTTTCAGTTTGGTATTTTAGAATATCTGCAACAATTTCGTTTAATTCTTTAATTTCAAATTTAGCTAATTTCCAATTTTGATATTTTCCGGCAAACCATAATTTAGAATGGTGAGACTGCACATTCGTCATAAGTTCTCCAAATCCAGGTTTATAGACTTCTGCAAGTTGTGTTTCTAAGCTGTCAATACGATTTTGAAGCACTTTAATTGTATTTGATTGTTGATTACACGAAAAAAGGCTTAAGGCTAAAATTAGAATAACAGCATATTTCATTTCAATATTAATTTGTGATAAACGACATACTAATGTACAAACATAAAATTAAATACTTCAGATTTGTTTTTAGTTTTTAGGCATTCTAAATTTAATTACCATAG
>JAMOMG010000230.1 GCA_027068695.1 Flavobacteriaceae bacterium | reverse complement strand
GGAGTTGATGGAGCCAACTTTATTTCACAACGCTCTCGTTTAAATTTCAACTTTGAACAAGATAGAATTAAATTAGGTATAGTACTTCAAAATGTACGTGTTTGGGGAGATGTAGGTACACTCTCTAGCAATGACACTCAAATAGCTTTTCATGAGGCTTGGGCTGAAACTATTTTATCTGAAAAAGTTTCATTGAAATTAGGGCGTCAAGAAATTGTTTATGATGATCACCGTATTTTTGGAAATGTAGATTGGGCTCAGCAAGCACGAAGCCATGATGCCCTTTTACTTAAGTTTATACCCAATAAGAATAATAGGTTAGACCTAGGTTTTGCCATTAATTCAGATGGGCAGTTTTTAGTTGATGCTTTGTATAGCAATACTGCCGGATACAAAGCTTTTCAATATGCGTGGTATCATGGAAAATTCAATAAAATAGGTTTAAGTTTATTAGCACTCAATACAGGTATTGAGTATTTAAACTTAAGTAACAATCAAACAATAGATTATATGCAAACAATTGGTACACGATTGACCTACAAGTCAGGTAAATTTGATATCAATGCTGCTAGTTATTTTCAGTCAGGAAAATCACGAAGTGCCAATGTTTCTGCTGGTTACTTCGGGGGAAATTTGAACTATAAAATTACAAGTAATTTTACCTTGGGCATTGGAATTGATTACCTATCTGGTAAAGATATGAATGATACAAGTACAGATATTAAATCGTTTGCACCACTATTTGGAACCAATCATAAATTTAACGGATGGATGGATTACTTTTATGTTGGTAATCACGCTAATTCGGTTGGTTTAAGTGATGTAAATGCAACATTAGCTTATAAAAAAGACAAGTTTTCTGCTAAATTAATTCCTCATTTCTTTTCAGCTGCTGCAGATATTTATAACAATATAACAAAGATGGACAATTATTTAGGAACAGAAATAGACCTTGTTTTAGGTTATAAAATTGCAAAAGATATTATGTTTAATGTTGGCTACTCTAAAATGTATGCCACTAGCAGTATGGAAGTCTTAAAAGGAGGAGATAAAGATGCTAATAACAGTTGGGGGTGGATGATGTTGGCCTTTAAACCGAAGCTATTTACATCAACTAAATAATTAAAATATAATATTAGTAATGTTTGAAAATTAGTATAATTTTTGCATATAATTGCTGTAACTAAAATTTGCTAGCTTTACAATAGCAATTATATGCAAAATAAAATTTTAAATTAATGAATAAAAAAACTCCATACTATAGAGCCATAGGTAAAGAAATTGATGTTTTTGAACATTCGTATAAAAATAAAATTCCCTTTTTGTTAAAAGGCCCTACAGGTACTGGAAAGTCTAGATTTATAGAGTTTATGGCTTACAAATTAGATAAGAAGTTAATTACCATTTCTTGTCATGAAGAAACTTCTTCAACCGATTTAATAGGTAGATATATTATAAAAGGAGCAGAAACTATTTGGTTAGACGGGCCACTTACAACGGCAATTAAAGAAGGAGCAATTATTTATTTAGATGAAATAGCTGAAGCTAGACCCGATGTTATTGTAGCAATTCATTCATTAACTGATCATAGACGAGAATTGTTTATTGATAAATTAGGAATAACAGTGAAAGCACATCATGATTTTATGTTGGTAGCTTCTTTCAACCCCGGATATCAAAAAGGATTTAAAGAATTAAAACCATCAACCAGACAACGGTTTGTTGCAACCTCTTTTGACTATCCTGAAGCTAAAGTTGAAGCAGAAATCTTGGTAAATGAAACCGAAATTGAAATAGAAATAGCAAAAAAATTAGTCAATATTGCTACTAAAATTAGAAATTTAACGGAGCTTGGTTTAACAGAAACAGTTTCTACACGTTTATTGGTAGATGCTGCAAAGTTAATTCATAGTGGATTACCAAAACGACTTTCAGTGGAGGTTGCAGTTGTTGAACCTTTAACGGATGATATTGAAGTGGTAGAAGCTTTAAAAGATTTATGTAATTTAATGATTTAGAAACGGTTATCCTGAATATGTCATACTGAGGTGGAGTCGAAGTGTTGTTTCAGGGATTTCACCAAATTAATAATAAAGGTGGCTGAGCGAAGTCAAAGTCAAAAAACAAATAGCAAATTACCAATGTTCGAATTCGAACCCGATGAATATATTTTTACCAAACTTGCTTATTACTTTAAACGTCGCAGACGTAAAAAGGAAGAAAGCAAAGCCAATGTGGTTAATTTAAGTGATTTAAAGCCTAGGTTAACTATTTTTGCCAGAGCAGTAACGGGTGATGCTATAGAAATATATGATGCTGAAAGAGAAGGCGGTTATAAAAATAATAACTTTTTTTTACCATCTAAATTTTCTGATTTCCAAACGGTTGATGAAAATATTTCATTTTATTTATTTAGAATTTTATATTTATCTATTCAAAAAAATTTAAACTTAAATTGGGACGACAATCAAGAGCATGAATTGTTAGAATCTCAACAAAAAGCCAACGAAACTTCTTCAATTGTTTTAGAAACGTTATTTGAGCAATTTCCTATTACTAAAAAGTATTTTGAGCAATTTAAAAAGCATTATGAGTCTAAAGCTAAAGATGAGTTATTAACAGATTATACCTTTATTTTTGGAAAGTGGATGCGTAATAATCCTGAAGAAGATTCAAATAAGAAACTTAAAAATTTTACTAATAAGGTAAAAAAAGGAAAAGAAGAAAAACCAAAAACAATTTTAAAATCTAAAGCAGTTGAAGAAATAATTTCAGTACAAGTTGATGAAAAGCAACGCGAAGATGCTACCACCCAGCACCAATTTGAAAAAGTTGAAACCGCTGATGAATTTGGTGGAAACTGGAGAGATATGGATGGTGATGATGATTTAAAAGACCACGAAAATGCGTTAGATGAACTAAATATGAAATACACAGTTCGTGTAGACGATACAGCTCATTCTGTATATCAAGCTGACTTTGTTGAAAATACCACGGTGTCAGAAAGTGCAGAGGTTGATAGTTCAGGATATCATATTTTATATGATGAATGGAATTATACCAAACGAAAATACAAAGAAAATTTTTGTAAAGTGTACCCTAAAACCTTATTAAAAACAAATGTACCTTATTATAAGAAAACGATAAACCAAAATAAGTCTACATTAAACGGATTGCGTAAAATGTTAACTACGGTTAATAATAAACTCCAACAACAACGTCGTCAAACGCAGGGAGAAGAATTTGATATTGATGCTATTACAGATTTATTTGTTGATGTACATTCTGGGCATACACCTTCTGAAAAAATATATCTTTCTAAGCGTAAAAAAGAAAAAAACTTATCTATTTTGCTACTATTGGATATTAGTTTATCTAGTGATGGTTACGCTGCAGGGAATAGAGTTATAGATGTTGAAAAACAAGTTTCTATTTTATTTGGTGAAATTTTAAATGAGTTTGACATTGACTTTTCAATAGATTGCTTTTATTCCAAAACAAGAAACCATTCAACCTATATTACTATAAAAGATTTTGATGATGATTGGAATAAAGCTAAACTAAAAGTTGGAGCCGTAGAGCCAAGTGGCTATACTAGAATTGGAGCTGCTTTACGACATTCAGGAGCGATGTTAGATAAGCGTGATACTAAAAACAAATGGGTTATTTTAATTTCAGATGGCAAACCCAATGATTATGATAAATACGAAGGTAAATATGGAATAAATGATGTTAAACAAGCTTTACGTGAACTAAATGAACGTCAAATAAACTCGTATGCCTTAGCCATTGAAGCACAAGCTAAATATTATTTACCTCAAATGTTTGGGCAAAATCACTACCAAATTTTAACAACACCTGTAGAACTGCTAAAGTCTCTGGTACTTCTCTATGAAAAAATAAAGTATCAATCTTAAATAAGTTTTTTATTTAGGAAAATTTAACAAATAATAAAAGATAAAAAAGTCTTTTATTGTTACCTTTGCACTGTTAAACGAACATATAAAATAATACAATGAATATTAGCAAAGAAAAAACAGTTGCAGAAGTGGTAAGTGAAAATATGGGTGCTGATCACATTTTCAGTAAATACAATATCGATTTTTGTTGTGGAGGAAATGTTACACTTGAAAAAGCTTGTGAAGAGAAAGGAATTGCATTTGAAAAACTAAAAACAGAAATTGAAACAGTAGTCAATATTATTAGTAATGACACTAATTTTAATGAAATGGATTTAAATTCTTTAATTGATTATGCTCTAAATGTACATCATAATTATTTTAGTGAAAAAATCCCATTAATATTACAATTATCTCTTAAGGTTGCTGAAGTGCATTGGCAACAACACAAAGAAGTTATTGAAATAAATAATTTGTTCAACAAGGTTATATCGGAATTAAATGAGCAAATATCAACTGAAGAAAAGAAATTTTTCCCTAGTATAAAAAAGTATACAACACAAAAAAATAGAGACCAAATTGAATTAGAATACGTAACTAAAACTATTCTAAATATAGAAAATGTTCATAAGCAAACAAGAGATGAATTTAAAAGCATCGCAAAATTAACAAATAATTATTCACCTCCTGAAGATGCTTGTAATACGTATAAATCACTATACATAAATTTACAAGAGTTTGAACAAAAATTGCATAGCTACTTGCATTTTGAAAAACATATCTTGTTTCCCAGAGTCATCCAAAGCTGGCAATAATAGAGCTAATTCAAACCTAAATATCAAACTAAAAAATTAAAAAAATGAATTCATTTTTACCAACGGTAGCACAATTACCAGAAGGGCACCCTGTAAAAGTATATTATAAAGAAAGTGACTTAATTCAAGAATTACTAGTTGAATTAGATAAAGTAAATCCTGTAGATGATTTTCAAAAATATTATAACATATTCAATCAATTAACTACTATTGAAAAGCGATTTGTACGTAAAGAAAATCAGTTATTTCCCTATTTAGAAAAACATGGTTGGGAAGGTCCAAGCCAAGGAATGTGGTCTTTTCATGATAATTTAAGAGACCAAATACGGTTATTAAAAACCTATAATGAAGAAAAAAATACTTCAAAAATAATTGAAAATCTCCCCTATTTAATTGAAGGCATTAAACGGTTATTAAGCATAGAAGATACTCGTTTATTTCCTAATTCAATGGATTTGTTAACCGAAGAGGAGTGGAAAGAGTTTTATGTGGGAGATGAAGAAATTGGATGGATGTTAACAGAAAAGCCAGCTCCATATCCTGCAATAATAGAAGAGAAATATATTCACCCTAGTGAAGATTTTGCAAAGCGTGATTTGTCTTTTTCCTTAGATAATACTTTCCATTATGACGAAGGCTATATGACACCCGAGCAGGTAAATTTATTATTGAGATTTTTACCTGTTGATATTACCTACGTTGATGAAAATGATAAGGTAATATTTTACAATAGAGGTGATGATCGAGTTTTTTCTCGTAGTAAAGGAATAATTGGTCGCGAAGTGCGTTTTTGCCACCCACCCAAAAGTGTAAATATGGTATTGCGTATTGTAGATGAATTTAAAGCTGGGACCAAAGATGTAGCAGAGTTTTGGTTCAATTTTAAAGGAAGGATTATTCATATTCGCTATTTTGCAATTCGTGATAATGAAAAAAAATATAGAGGTGTTATAGAAATGTCACAAGATATAACAGAAATTCAGAAATTGGAAGGTCAAAAACGGTTGTTAGACTGGGATTAAACTTAAAATTATAGTTATGAGTGTGCAACAGGTAAATGAGAAAAGTATTTACTATCCTCCAGGAGGAATTTTACTGTGGATTCTTATTTTTTTAGAACTGATAACCTTTGGAGCAGCCTTGGTGGCAATGATGGTTTATGGTAAACAAGAACCTGAAATGTTTCATGCATCTCGATTGCATTTAAATACTACAATTGGTACAATAAATACAATTGCCTTAATTACGAGTGGTTTTTTTATGGCGCTTTCAGTTCAGTATTTTAAAGAGAAGAACCTAAAAAAATCTTCTTTATTTTTAAAATTAACGATGTTAGGTGGTGTGTTATTTTTGGTTTTAAAAGGATTTGAGTACTATGAAAAAGTGGAAGCAGGTTTAACCATTGGTTACAATACTTTTTTTACATTTTATTGGTTGCTTACGTTATTTCATGTCATTCATTTATTGGTTGGATTGGTAATTTTGTTATTTATGCAGCACGATTTAAATAAAAACAAAACCAACGCTAATTTAGAAGATATTGAAGCAAGTGCTGCCTTTTGGCATATGTGCGATTTAATTTGGTTGTTAATTTTTCCTGTAATTTATTTAATCTTTTAGCTATGAAAAAATCACTTTTAGTAAAAGTTTGGATTTTGTTGGTGCTGTTAACAATTTTATCGGCGTTAGTAAGTAATAATTCCTCACATTACAACTATATAATTGCTATAATTATTGGGTTTAGTATGGTTAAATTTTTAGGAATTTCTTTCTTTTTTATGGAACTTAAAAAAGCGCATTCCTTTTGGAAAACAGCTGTTATTGTTTACGTATTATTATTTTTAACAATAGCAATATTAATTTTTTAGTTTTTAGTATTCAGTATAAAATTTCTTAATTTAAAACTGAAAACTCAATGGCAGAATCAGTAAAAACAGTATGTGTTTGTGTTTTAAAATCTTCTTTGGTTGCTTTAAAAATATTATCAACATAAGTTTGTGGATTCAAATCAATTAGCGGAAACCACGTACTTTGAACTTGTATTTGTAGCTTGTGACCTTTTTTAAATGTATGATTGATATCTTGTAACACAAAATTCACTGCTGTTTTTTTATTGGGAATAAACGGCTCAGGGTTTGTAAAACTATTTCTGAATTTTCCACGCATTACTTCACTACGAACCATTAAAAAATAATTGCTCATTTTTAAATGGCTTTGCATTCCTTCTTGTTCTTTTGTATCTGCCGGAAAAACATCAATTACTTTTACAATCCAATCGGCATCTGTACCTGTAGTTGCCACTTTTAAATTGGCTTTAATTTCACCAATTAATGTTAAATCGTTTTCTAGAATAGGTGTTTCAAAAACCAATACATCGCTTCTTCTTGCAGCAAAACGTTGGTCATCAGTCATATATTTCCGAGGGGTGAAAACGGTTTTAATATCTTCTGAATAAGGAACAGGTTTTTTAAGGTTACTTACAAACTCAATTCCTTTTTCTGTAGGTTTTTGAACGGTTAATTCTTGATTGTCAGCTAAATAGTATTTTATTTTTTCAATATTTTTAGGAGGCCAAGTTGTGAATGATTTCCATTTTTTTGCACCTGAATCGTACACGTAAGCTTCAGGTAATCCGGAGCTTTTATCGCCATTTTCTTTTAAGAAATGATTAAAAAATTTGGTTTCAATATTTTTCTGATAATTAATAGAAATGGAATCTCCAAAATAAAAATTCCCTACACTATTTCTAACCTTAGTTCTTGCCCATTGTCCGTGACTCCAAGGTCCAAAAACCAACGTGTTGTAATTATCCGGATTGTATTTTTCAATAGTTTTATAAGTTTCTAATGCGCCGTACAAATCTTCTGCATCAAATTCGCCACCAACTACCATAGTTGCTACGTGAGATTTGATGTTTTTTAAATGCTGAATAATTCCTTTTTTCTGCCAGTTTTCATCGTAATTTGGGTGTTCTGTTAATTCTTTCCAAAAGAAATCACTACTTACATTATTTGTGTTTAGTTTGGGCTTGTCTAAATTTTCGTATTCAAAATAATGGTTGAGATTACTCAACGGACCTGCATCTAAAAAAAACTGATATTGATCTTTTGTTTTTAAATCGGGTATTTTATACCAAGCAGTATCTGAAGGTTTGTTTTTTGGTGTACCAAATAAGGATGTTGCTCTAAAATAACTCAATAAATAAGCTCCGTTATGGTGGAAATCATCAAAAAAGAAATCGCCTATGCTAGCTTGTGGCGAAGAAGCTTTTAAA
>JAMOMG010000229.1 GCA_027068695.1 Flavobacteriaceae bacterium | reverse complement strand
CTCTATTTGGGTTGTTTACGTCAGAATTATCATAGACATATTCTCCACCTAATAAATCGGTTACTTCTCTAAAGTGTTTACCAACATAAGATCTTATATCTACACCGCCAATAAACGATAAATTATCGGTCAATTCCGTTTTAAAAGTAGATAAAACACCATACCAACTATGGTCGTTTCTTGAAGCTCTTAAAAATGCTTCAGAGCCTAATGCTCCGTTAGCTCTGTTAATTTCAACAATGTTATCTAAATCAATTGGTTGGTCAAAACCACCTATTCTAACTTTAAATAACTCTCTGTTAGAACCAGCAGTTCCACCTCCACCTCCTGAACCCCAAGAAGCGTATAAAGCTGTAGATAAGTTGGTTTTGTCACTTATTGTCCAATAGTGGTTTAATGAAGTTTGAGATTTGTGATAAAAGTTATCTTCTACATGCACTACACTTCCACTTTTAATACCCCAATCTGGGTTAAATTTAATACCACTTTCAGCATTTCTATAAGTTGATATTAAATTTTGATTTTGTCTTTGACCGTGTCTTTGTGGTGCTCCAAAAGAAGTTAAAGATAATTTATGATTGTCATTTATTTGTTTAGAAATATTCACAAAATAATTATAACCTTCGAATTCAGTTCCGTCAACGTATCCATTTCCTTTAACTTTAGCTGCAGAAACTGTAGCTGCAAAACCATTATCTAGCAGACCTGTAGAAACAGTTATTCCATATTTTTGGTAACCATCATTACCTACAGATGTAGATACATTTCCTCCTTTTTCAATATCGGTAGTTTTGGAGATAATATTTATAGTACCACCAATAGAAGGTACAGCAACTTTAGAAGCTCCTAAACCTCTTTGCACCTGCATTGCACTTGTAACATCAGCTAAACCAGCCCAGTTACTCCAATAAACTCTGCCGTTTTCCATATCATTAACAGGTACACCATTAATCATAACCGCAACGTTTTCAGAGTTAAAACCCCTTAAGTTTAATCTACCATCACCAAAACCACCACCTGATTTAGTAGCATATACACCCGGTGTAGATTTTAATATTTCTGGAAACTCTTGAGATCCTAATTTATTTTCAATAACATCAGCTTTTATTGTAGAAACAGCTATTGGTGTTTTTCTATCAATAGCAAAAGATACAGCAGTAATAACAATCTCGTCTAAAGATTCAGCAGAAGGTTTTAAGTTAATTGTACCAAAGTTTGTGTTACCACTAAATGTGAGTGTTTTTGTTTCATATCCTACAAATGAAACAACAATAGCTCCGTTAGAAACCGAAGTTTCAAATGTAAAATTTCCATCAAAATCTGATGAAGCTCCTGTTTTTGCTCCTTTAAGAACTACAGCAGCGCCAGGTAATGGTTGATTTGTTTCATCAACTATTTTACCAGTAAGTTTAGTTTGTCCAAAAATGATAGATGTTGAAACCAACATAACTACCATTAGCCAATTTTTTAAATTTCTCATTGTGTAATTTTAATTTGAATTAAATGTTTGTGCAAAAATGCAACTAATTATTGATTTGGTTATTTAACTAATTGTTAAATTTTAACAAAAAATTAAGACTATCAAAATTAAGAAAAACAACCTTTAAAACTGAATT
>JAMOMG010000228.1 GCA_027068695.1 Flavobacteriaceae bacterium | reverse complement strand
TCTTCAATTTTTTGTAGTAAGTTAAAAACAATATCTATCCCTTCTATATTAACATTTAAATCATAATGCATTCGTATCATTTTTTCAATATCCATTATTTTATCTTGGTGAATACACGGAGTACGTTCAATGGTTAAAATCTCAATCAATCCTATTTCATTTAAATCACTAAAAAACGACATTTTAACTTTGTAAAGAGAGCACAGCTTATCGAGCGTTATAAAATCTTCTGTAATCATGATGTTCTTAATTTTGAAAGTTCTGTAAATAATTCTTTTTCCCTTTTTGTTAAATTTGTAGGAATTTTTATTTGATAAGTTATATACAAATCACCAAAAGAGCCTTCTTTTTTATAAATAGGGAATCCTTTTCCTTTCAGTTTTACTTTTGTTCCATTTTGGGTTTCAGGTTTTATTTTGAGTTTTACTTTTCCATCAAAAGTATCAACAGTAACTTCTCCTCCCAATACGGCTCTATATAAGTCTAAATCAACGGTTAGGTGTAAATTATGATTATCTAACTTAAATTTTGTGTTATTTTTAATTACAAATTTAATATGTAAATCTCCTTTTGGACCACCGTTTATACCTTGACCTCCATGTCCTTTAATTTTAATAATTTGGCCATTTTTTACTCCAGCCGGTATGGTAAGTCTAATATTTTTACCATTAACGGTTAAAGTACGCTTATGGGTTTTATAAACATCTTTTAATTCTAAATGTAATTCAGCATTGTAGTCTTGCCCTCTAAATTTCACAGAACTGTAAGTTCTTCTAGAAGAACCTCCACCAAACATAGATTCAAAAAAGTCTGAATAATCACTATCAGAAAAGTCGCTATAGGCTCTTTGTTGTGAGCTTCTCTGGTATTGTTGTTTTTGTGCTTTTTCGAAGTGTTCAGCCTGTTCCCAGTCTTTTCCGTATTTATCATATTTTTTACGGTTTTCTTTATGGCTTAAAACCTCATTAGCTTCATTAACAGCTTTGAATTTCTTTTCAGCTTCTTTGTTGTTTGGGTTTAAATCTGGATGGTATTTTCTTGCTAGTTTTCTATATGCTTTTTTTATTTCGTTTTCAGTAGCATTTTTTTGTAAACCTAATATTTTATAATAATCTATAAAAGCCATTTTAGTATGTATCTATAATTTATTTATAATAATTTTTAATAAGAAATGAATCGAAAGTTACGAATTAAATTTCGTTTTATGAATGCTATTAAATCTTAAAGTTTTGTAAAAAAAAACGTTTAAAATAAGGTTGTGTGTAATTGTTTTTTATACTGTAGTTAAGTTACTTAATGTATAAAGTAGTAATTTTTCATTATCATTTGGGAGTTTTATTATTTTATCAAATTTAAGACCTAGTTTTAGTAGTAGTTTTTGAGAACGGAAATTATTTTTTGTAGTAATTGCATTAATTTTAGAAATATTAAACTTTTTAAATGCTGTTTTGATAAGTTTATTTGCTGCTTCAAAAGCAAATCCATTATTTTCATACTTTGGAAGAAAGGCAAAACCAATGTCTATACCATCTACACCTTCTCTATCATAAAGGCCACAAGTTCCTATTTTTATTTTATCCAATTCTTTAATTACTGTATAGTTAGCATAGCCTAATTTTTT
>JAMOMG010000227.1 GCA_027068695.1 Flavobacteriaceae bacterium | reverse complement strand
CTATACGTTTTGAATCTTGAGAAATAGTAGACCATTTACCAATAGTTGCACCTTTCCTTATTTTTTTTATATCTGAAGGAGGATTATTACCATCCGGATTACTTGTTCTGGCAGTTTTAGAAGTTTTATTGCTTCTACTAGAGTTCCAATCCTGTGCTTGTGTTGAATTAGGCGGGTTGTTATTGTTAGTATTACCGTTCGGATTGCTAGTTCTGGCAGTTTTAGAAGTTTTATTGCTTCTACTAGAGTTCCAATCCTGTGCTTGCGTTGAATTAGGCGGGTTGTTATTGTTAGTATTACCGTTCGGATTGCTAGTTCTAGCTGTTTTAGAAGTTTTGTTGCTTCTAGTAGAGTTCCAATCTTGTGCTTGAGTTGAATTAGGAAGTGTGTCTCTCTTTGAGTTTACAACACTTGTTTTAAATGATTTTTTTTCTTTTTGGTGTATTTTTATAGAGTCTTTTTGTGAATACCCAATAAGAGAGCTAAATAAAAAAAGTATCAATGTTAATTTTTTCATGGTATATTTTTTAGTTTGTAAATTAATATTTGTAACTGTTTTAGGATATATCAATTCAAGTTTAATTTTGTTACCCTAATCTAATAAGAAATTTATAGGGTATTGAAGAAACTCGAAGAAATACTATGTGTAACAAGTGTTACAAATTACAATTTTTTTTTGAATTCAAAATTTGTCAGGTTAACTTTTAGTTATTTGAATGCTAATGTAAGATTGATGTATCAAATATTAAAAATTCTTATTTAAGAGAAATAGTTTTTATATATTTTTAATTTTTTCTAAAAATGAAGTTCTTTTTGCTTTTGCGATAGGTACTTTATCTTTATTAATCATAATAATATATCCTTCATTTAGATATTCGTTGATATAATTTAGGTTTATAAAATGTGATTTATGAACCAGATAAAAATGATGTAAACTTACTATTTTACTAAATTTTCCAATACTATACGAACTTAAAATTGAGTTAGAATTTCCTAAAATTATCTTAGTATAGCCATCAATTCCTTCAAAGCGAATAATATCAGCTATTTTAATAAGGCTTAATCCTTTTTGAGTAGGAATTACAATGGTTGAATTTCCATTATTTACTAAATTTTGTAGTAAAAGCCGATTTTTTTCTAGTGCACTCTTCTGATTTATATTCTTTAAAGCATTACCAATTGCTAATTGTAACTCATCATTATCAATAGGTTTTATAATGTAGCCAATGGCACAATGTTTTATAGCTTCAATAGCATATTCGCTATAAGCTGTTACAAATATAATTTCGAAATTTGGATTTTCAATTTTAGAGAGTACATCAAAACCACTTAAAACAGGCATTTCAATATCAATAAATAGTAAATCTGGATGATTTTGATTAATTTCTTGTACGGCTTTTTGCGGATTTTGAAATTTATGTGTAACTGTTATTTCCGGAAAATACTTCGCTACTTTTAGAGCTAAACTTTCTAAAGCATTTTTTTCATCATCAATAATAATGGCATTTATTTTAGTTTTCATGGTGCTTAAAAGTTAGTTTAACAATGGTTCCAGTTGTGTTTTTCACTTCGTTTATGGAATAAGTGATATGCCATTCTTTTGATTGATTTAGTAAATTAATTCTATCTTTTAGAATAGAGTTAGATTTAGAAACATGTGTTTTAATAGAATTTTCTTTAATTTCTTGTGCCTTTTTTAATCCAATACCATTATCAGAAATTTGAACTATTAATAGATCTTTATTTTTTATAAAATCAATTTTTATCAAGCCATTTCCTTTATTGTGAAATAATCCATGATTAACCGCATTTTCAACAATAGGTTGTAATAGCATTGAAGGTATTTTTTGCTCAGCTAGGTTTAAGTTTTCATCAATATTAAACTGAAAATTAAATTGGTCACCAAAACGCATTTTTTCAATTTCTAAATAGTTTTTAAGGAGTGATATTTCTTGTTCTAAGCTTATAAACTTAGTTCTTGAAAAGTCGAAAAACTTACGAATTAATCGTGAAAATTTCACTAAATATTTTTCTGATAATTCAATATCATTTTTAGTAATAAAATATTGAATAGCATTTAAAGAGTTAAATACAAAATGCGGATTCATTTGAGAACGAAGTGCGTGTAATTCAAACTCTGATAACTGTTTTTGGGTGTTTAGTTTTTTTAATTGTTTTTCTAATTCCTTTTCCCTAATAATTAAAATAATTCCGGTTGTTAGTGATAAAAATAATAGGATAAATATAATTTTAGCAATACTAGTTTGGTACCATAATGGTAATATTTGAAAATTTATATGTTTTGTTATTCCATGAGAATTAACACTTAATTTGTATTTATTTGGTGGTAAATCAGTAAAATTTATGTTGTTTGAGGTAGTGGTTATCCAATTTTTTTGAACAGGATTTAATTTGTATTGGAAACTGAAATTTTTATTATTTTCATTATAATTAATACTTGAGATATAAAATGTTGCATTGTTATCATTTTTATACTTAAAAGCTGCTTTTTTATTTGGTATTTTACTTTTGTTATAAAAAGCTTTATCTATATAAATGGTTATAAATTGAGAAGTGTTTTTTTGATTTTTTGGTACTATAGCAATACCATTATTTGTACTCACAAAAATTTTATTCTTCTTTATATGAATATCATTTATCGTGTTTGAAGGTAAGCCATTATTTATATTAAATTTTTCAGTTAATTCATAACCTGTTATCTTTTTAATGTATTTGAAAACACCTTTGTTGGTTGCTAACCAAATATTGTTGTTTTCTACATAGGCATTTTCAACTGTTAAAAACGCAGATTCAGGTAATTGTTTAATCGTTTTAAGATTTGTAATAAAACTTCCAAAGCCATCGGTATTTATTAAAAGTTCGGTATCTGAAATTTTAGTGAGACTTAATATAGATTTATCAAAAAATTGGTTTGAAAAATTAACTTTTTTAATAGTATCATTTTTAAATTCTTTTAACCCATTAGATGTTGCAACAAGCAATTTATTATTAAACACATATAAATAATTACAGCCTGATTGTAAATACTCTTTTTTAATGGTTAGGTCAATTGGATTTATTTTGTTAATTCCAAAAGGAAAAAGGCTGTATAGATTTTTATTAAAGTAAATAAATTGATGACCTTGCGGGTTTTGTAATAATTCTGTTTTCTGATAATCAATAGTTTTTAAATGATTGTTTTTAAGTATTGTAATTTTATTTTTCGAAGGAAAAATAGAAGTATTTAATTCTTTAATTTCTGTAGCCTTAAAAGGAAAATTTTTAACCTTTAAAAATAGCTCAAAATCTTTTTTTAAATGATTATATTTATAATAACCGTTATTAAATACATTAACAAAAATAGTATTGTTTATTATGCTAAATTTTCCTGTATTTTTATTTGTTAATTTATAATTTATATCTAGCCTTACGTGAGGCAACTTGTAAACGCCATTAGAAAAAGTTGCTAACCAAATTGTTTTGTTTTTATCTATAAGTGCAAAATGAGCGTTAATTTCTTTAGGGAAAAAATAAGGCTTTTTAATATGAAATTTTTTATCTAAGAAACCTACAAAACCAGTTCCTGTTATTTGAATTTGATTATTAACTATGTTAATTCTAGCCTGTTTTACTTTTTCTAATCCAATTTCATTCTCAAATGTTAAGTGCGTAAGTTTTAAATTGTTTAAATTAAGAATTAAGTAATATTTTTCTGAAACCCAGCAGTATAAAGAATCATTTAATTGTTTTCTTTTTGCAGATTTTCTAAAAAAAGGTTTAATAAAAAGTTTTTTAATTATTGAATCTTTTGCTCCAATAATTTTTAAAGTATCTTGAAGTATAGTAGTTGTTAAGTAGTTAACTTTAGTATGAAATATTTTAATTCTATCGACATCTTTTCCCCTACATCTATTTTCAAAAAATTTCACCCACTTTCCATTTTTTAATTCAAAAGTATCGGTTGGTTCTGTTGGATATACGTTGTTTCCTATTTGACTTGAAAAAATAGGGTTTATTATTTCATCTTTTTTAAAATTAGGGAAAGAATATACACTGTCATTTTTTATGTATCCTAATTTATTAGATTTTGATAAATACCAAACTTTAGCATCTGGAGTTGTAAAACCTTCCCAATTATCATTGTTAGGTAATCCTTGTTTGGTTGTAAAAGTTGTAAAAGTTTTACCGTTGTATTTTACCATTCCTTTATCTGTTAAAAACCAAATAAAACCTTTAGTATCTTGTAAAATAGTGTAAATATGGTTGCTTGGTAAGCCCTTTTTTGTGGTATAGTTCGTAAATTGTTGTGCAAAAGAAAAACTCCATATTAATAATGTAGAAATAATTGCAATATGGAGTTTTGTCCTTTTCAAGTGGCAAGTTTAATTAATTTTATAAATGTACTCTGTTGGCATTTTTTTAAAATAGACAACTTCTGATTTTGGTAAACTTACAATTTTTATCATTGGTTTTTATTTCAATCATAGTTTGATTTATGTAAAATATTTTCATAAAAATGAGGTTGCTTCCTCATTTTACTTTGCTTCATTTGTCGCAATAAATTTTCATTACACAACTTATTTTCTTTCATTGAACACATGTTTTATAGTTGTGATACTGCATTAACAAACAAATAGATATAAATGTAAATTTTATTTTTCATAATTCTATTATAATAAAGCCTACTTTGCTTAGGGAGTTACACTATCAATTACTACACAATATTCTGCTTCAACATTATTTGCTGTAACATCAAACCTAAATTCTTCCCCAACTAAAGTTCCTGCTCTTTGACAAGTAACTGTTACAGGATATGTTGTGCCATTAATAATAATATTTATATTTTCAGTTGCTCCCACAGTAACAGCATTTGTTGTAAATACTACAAAAGGATTTCCTCCATAAATTTCCACTGCAGGAATTCCTGGTCCGCCATTATTTGGGAAAAAGTCGGTAGTTAAATCTGTTTCTGGTATTAATGTTTGTGTGTTGTTACCAGTATCTAAAAAGGTTAAACCTTGATAATTACATTGCGTATCATTTGGTGAAGGATTATTGTCATTATCACAGCTAAATAATGATACAGTAAGAACGAGTATTGTTGCTATTTTAAATATTGTTTTCATAATTGTTTATATTAGTTTTTTTAAAGTTATTTTTAGTTAATTTCATCAATTGCACCATCACAGTCATTATCAATACTGTCATCTAATAATTCTTTAGTAAAAGGGTGTATTTCAGCATTGCTATCATCACAATCTAAATTATTAGTTACACCTTGTGCAGCAGTAAATTGTTGAGAACCATAACCATCTCCGTCAGCATCAATATAGTACTCAACAATATCTGTATTTCCATCACAGTTATCATCTATACCGTTTTCAGGAATTTCACCTACTAAAGGGTTAATAGCATCATTATCATCATCACAATCACCTGCATACCAAGAATAACCGTCTGGGGCATCACTATCATAATTATCTATTTCTATAATTTTTGAGCTGCTAGGATTTCCAAAACCATCCCCATCTTTATCTGCATAAAAAGTAATGGCAATTTTACCATTGCAATCTTCATCAATTAAATTGTCAGGTATTTCTGTTGCCCCAGGGTACACATCAGCATTGGTATCATCACAATCTGTATTGTTTCTTACATAGTTTACAGGAGCATTGTTATTAGTTTCCAAAACAGGATTTTCAAATGAATCTCCAAATCCATCTTGATCTGCATCAGGCCACCAATCGTATGAATAATCATCAGGATTTGAACAAGCAGGTCCAATTATAAATACTGCTACTAATAATAGTGTTAATGGAATTCCGATATTTAAAAGTCTTTTTTTCATTTTTAGTTATTTAAAGGTTAATTTATTTTTTGTTTTTAATTTTAGATAGAAGAAAGAAGCACCTATCAACATAAGTAATGCAACAAGTTGGGAATGAGATAGATATTGGTTTATGATATAGCCTCTTTTGTCACCTCTAAATAATTCTAAAATAGCTCTGCTAATAGCATAAAAGCTTATATATAATAAAAATAGTTGTCCGCTAAATTGTTGTTTTTTCTTGTAGTAGAACAAAATTCCCATAATGAGTAATAAGGCCGTAATTTCATATAATTGTGATGGATGTACGTGAACACCATTTGTTTTTGGAAATATCATTCCTGTAAATGCATTGGTAGGTTTTCCGTAGCAACAACCGCCAAAAAAGCATCCTAACCTACCTATACTGTGTACTATTAATGTAGTGATTGCCAAAATGTCTAACATAGGTAAAATAGGCATTCTGTATTTTTTTAAATACCAAATTACAAATGGAATGATAGTTATAAATGAACCATAAAACACAAAGCCACCAGAGAAATTATCAAGTAATAAATGTAGGTTTTTAATATAGTAAATAGGTTTTTCTAAATAATAGAATAATTTTCCACCAATAAACCCTGCTATAAAAATAATGTAGAAGAAAGAGTTTGATAATTCAATGATTGTTAAGTCTTTTTTAGCTCTCCATTTAGTGTATAAAGAGGCAATTACAGTTCCTAAAACAATACAAACACCGTATGTGTAAACTGTAATTTCTTGTGAGTTAAATAGATTTGACAAAAAATCGGGTACTTGAAAAGTAAATAGTTGTGGGTGCATATAGGTTTCTGAAATTCGTTCAAACCTACTCGAAACTGCAGTTATTTAAAATAGCTATTTGATAAAATAGCTATTTGGTTAGATGAAATGGAGGTCATTTAAAGGCAATAATTTTATTTTAAATAACTTTCATAAAAAACCCCATACCATTTTAAAATGGTATGGGGTTTTCAAAATTTTAAAAAAGTTAATTTTTTACTAATTGATACTGAGGTTTAATTTTTAATTCGCTTAGTACATTTAATGCCTCTTCAACATAGATGTCATTTTTTAGATTTTTATGCCATGCTTCACGTTTTTCGGCTAAATCACTGTCATTTTGCAACAAAGTTTTTTCATATAATGGAGATGTATATGTTAAATTGGTGGTGTAATCTCCTATTGCTTTATATTTTAAAGATTGATTTTTATGATATTCTAAATCTTTTTTATAAGCTTTATAATTTAAATATATAACCGTGTCATCTTGAGATTTTTTTAACCATTTTGCATTTTGATCAATTAATTTAAAATAGTTATTGTTGGCAATTCGTTTTTTACTACGGTTAATTGTTTGGCTAAAATTTTCATAATTATTCCAAAGGGTATAGTCAGCTTGTTTAACTTTATCAAATTTTAAAGGGTTTTCTAAATCGCGTTCACCAATATTCATATAGCTATATCTGTCTGGCAATATAATATCAGAGTGTACACCTTCTAATTGTGTAGATCCTCCATTAATTCTATAGAACTTTTGGATAGTCATTTTTAAAGCTCCAATATCTTCCTTTAAGTTATGGTATCTATTAAGATCTAAAACACTTTGTACAGTTCCCTTACCGTAAGTTTGTTTTCCTCCAATAATTACAGCTCTACCATAATCTTGCATTGCAGCAGCAAAAATTTCTGATGCAGAAGCTGATAATTCGTTTACCAATACTACTAAAGGACCATTCCACTGTATTCTAGGATCTTTATCACTTTTTACATTAGGACTTCTATCTCTATATTTTACTTGAACAATAGGACCTTTATTGATAAATAATCCAGAGATCTCTATGGCTGTTTTTAAAGAACCTCCACCATTATTTCTTAAATCGAGTATCAATCCTTCAACATTTTCTTTCTTTAAGCGTTCAATTTCTTGTGCCATATCTGTTGCTGAATTTCTAAAGTTTTTTTCATCAAAATCAATGTAAAATTTAGGTAAATTAATAACTCCAAATGTTCTTCCGTCTTTTTTTACAATACTTGATTTAACAAAAGTCTCTTCCAGTTCAACTACATCTCTTATTATTGAAATAACCTTAATAGTTCCATCTAATTTTTTAAGTGTAAGTTTTACTTCGGTACCTTTCTTACCTTTTATAAATTCAATAGCATCATCTAAGCGCATACCAACAATATCAACAGGCTCTTTATTTCCTTGTGCTACTTTTA
>JAMOMG010000226.1 GCA_027068695.1 Flavobacteriaceae bacterium | reverse complement strand
TATTGCATTAATCCTTCAATATTAAATAAATTGGAAGGCCCAACAGCAACAATAATTTCTTTTGTTTGATATGAATTTTTATTGGTAACTACAGTAAAACTCGGGTAATTACCTTCAATTTTAATTACTTTTTCCTTAGCTATTTGAATGACTTCAGGATAAGTTTCAGATAATTGAATTAAACCATCTTTAAGGATTTCATTTCCTTTTGTTCCTTTGTTAAATCCTAGAACATTATTTAATTCTGCATTTTGCAAAGCAGCACTTTTTTGGTGAGTAATAATTCCAACTTTTTTGTCAATACCAAAAGGCTTGTCCAATGCTGAACCTAAAATTAAAGCACTTGATAATCCAGCAGCACTTCCTCCTATAATTAACACGTCAAAAGAATCCATATTTTATAAATTTTAATTATGTAATAAACCTTGAATATTTGTAGTAAATAATTTAACAGCAATTGCCAGTAGTATTACACCAAATATTTTACGTATAATGTTGATACCATTTTCACCAATCAATTTTTCAATTTTTGATGAAGTTTTTAATACAATATACATAAATATTATATTTACAATTATGGCAATTACTATGTTTATAGTTGCGTATTCTGCTCTTAGAGATAAAATAGAAGTTAAGCTACCAGGACCAGCAATTAGAGGAAATGCTAATGGGAATACAGATGCTGTAATAGCATTTGTCTCTTCTTCTTTATAAAGTGTAATTCCTAAAATCATTTCTAAGGCTAAGAAAAATAAAATAAAAGAACCTGCTACAGCAAAGGAGTTAACATCAATACCTATCAAATTTAAGATACTTGCACCTAAAAATAAGAAAGCTATCATAATAACACCAGCTACAATTGAAGCTTTTTCAGATTGTATGTGCCCAACTTTTTTTCGTAAATCAATAATTATAGGAATGTTCCCTATAATATCAATCACAGCAAACAATATCATTGTTGCAGTAAATATTTCTTTAAAATTGAAACCCATAATTATAATTTATTTAAAAGTGGACGAAATTATAAAATTACAACCTAATTTAACACAAATGTATGTAAAAAAATAGTTTAATTTTGCTGCATGTTTCAACTAGGAAAAACAATTGTTTCGGAAGATATTATAGAAAAGGAGTTTGTGTGTAATTTGTCTGCTTGTAAAGGGAAGTGCTGTATTGATGGAGAGGCGGGGGCACCTTTAGAAGAGGAAGAACTTAAAATATTATTAGATATCTATCCAAAAGTAAAACCATTTTTAAGAGCCGAAGGTGTCTTAGCTATTAAAAATCAAGGACTTTTTATAACCAATGAAGGTGAGTATGAAACACCTTTAATTAATAATAAAAACTGTGCATATGTAATTTTTGATAATAAAAACACTGCTAAATGTGGTATAGAAGAAGCTTATAACCAAGGTGTTATTAATTGGAAAAAACCTATTTCTTGTCATTTATATCCAGTACGTATTATGGAATACAGTGAGTTTTCAGCAGTAAACTATCACAAATGGCCAATTTGTGATGATGCTTGTACTTTAGGTAAGGAATTGAAAGTACCTGTTTACAAATTTGTAAAAGAAGCATTGATAAGAAAGTTTGGTGAAGATTGGTATAGCGAACTTGAAAAAGTAGC
>JAMOMG010000225.1 GCA_027068695.1 Flavobacteriaceae bacterium | reverse complement strand
AAAGGTTTCATCTAATAAATCGCCTCGAGCATCAATATTAAAATCACCCAATGTTATTAAATTTTGATGATAAGCATTTATATTACCAGCCCAATCTGCCAACCATTCTGCAATACCTTTTAGTTCTTTAATTCTGTCTGCTGATTTTTTACCGTATTTAATATGTAAGGTTACTAAAATAAATGTTTGTTTGTTTGAACGAAAACTAACGGCATAAGGAGTTCTAACAAATTGTTCATCCATTGCATTGTTACCTATTTTTTGAGTCCATTCATTCGGAATTACTAATTCACCAGCTAAACCCGATAGTTGTACACGGCGTGTGTCAAAAATATAAGCCATTCGTTCCCCATTACCTGAATCACCTTTACTAACATCAGTAAGAATTAAAGACCAATTATTACCTAACACTTTTAGTGTATCTCGTAAGGCTCTAATGTTTGATTTTACTTCCTGTACAGCAATAACATCAAAACGTTTTATAATTTCTGCAATACACAATACTGAATGCAAATCTCTTTTAGGGCTATCAGAATCGTCTGAGACCCATTTTCTAGTTAAATTACCAAAAGCCCTAATATTCCAGCTAGCGATTAACAGGTTTTTATCTAATTTTTTTGAAGGTATTTTAAGGTCTAAATCCTTTCCTAATTTAAGTAAGTTATTTTGAACTTCAATAGGAGGTGTTTCTAAAATTGTTGGCATTTAAAAGAACATTAATTATGAAACGATATACTTTATAAGTATCAAAAGCTAATTTACCTTAAACCCTAAAGCTATGTAAGGTTGTGAATTATTAGCTACAGGGCCACCAGCTCCATAAAAAACCGATCCTTGAAAAACTACATTTCCTTGGGTAATTGGATAAGGAACATTTGAAAAATTAGATTTTCTCAAAACGCGCCCAACAGTTTGATTAAGGTTTGTATACCCGGGTAAAATAGTTCGCTTAACAGTAATATAATCACCGCTTACAACGGTAACAGGTGTAATTGTTTGGTAATCTAAAGCTGTTTGTAAAAATGTATGAGTTCCTGAATAACTTGTTGAAGAAGAATTTGTATTGTTAATAATTTCAATGGTATATCCCCCAGTATATGTGCTTGGATTTTGATAACCTACGGTACATATTTCACCATTTTCATTAATTTGAATTTCATATTCATGAGTTTCTAAATCCATCCATTCAGCTAAATCATCGTAACCATTTGCAACAGAAAATGCTGTAGTAATTACATCTGTTACATAATTATTTTCACAAACATTGTTAGTTGGATCATTATCGTTGTCACAACTAAACATAAAAAGAGTAATAAAAATTAGTAGTAAATTGTTTTTCATTTTATAAGTTTTATCGCAATGTAACAAATATTACATGGTAAAACAAGCAACCTTATTTTCTTGTGAAAAAGAAAAGAATTTGTAGATAAACGTTTGAGTTTTTTATAGAACAAGTACAAAAACCTTAACAGCCTCATAAATAGCGTGTTGAGGTTTTTGTTTATGGAGTGTACATACTTGTGGGTACTTTTTAAATACAGAAGATAAGTTAATTGTGATATATATAAAGTTAGTAGTATCTCAGGTTTACTAACATTATTTATTTTGTAGTTCAATGCTTTTTGAGAAATAC
>JAMOMG010000224.1 GCA_027068695.1 Flavobacteriaceae bacterium | reverse complement strand
TTTATAATCGTCCCAAACTCTTAAAGAATCAGGTGTCCACCCAATTTCTGCATGCCCAATAATTCGTGGAAAAGCCATAAACTCTACCTCTTCCATATTGGTAACGGTTTCAGTCCACAATGGTGATTCTATTCCTAATATATCCTCTTTAGAAATACCCGGTATTAGCGTTGATGGACTCCAGTTATAAGCTTTATCTAAATCAACATACCCGGCCCATTTCAAGCCTAGTTTTGTAATAGAATCGTATTTCATATCTAAATAAGTTCTATCACTAGGAGATAAAATAATTTTTGCGTTTTTTGATACACCTTTCAATGCGTTTTTAGGTCTTCCCCAATATTGTACTAATGTAGTTGGTTTTATAGTTGCACTCACTATTTCATCCCAACCTATTACCTGTTTTCCGTGAGCAATTACCAACTCTTGTACTTTATTTATAAAAGGAATATAGTCTTCAATTTTTGTTGAATGTGATTCATCGCCTCCAATATGAATATAAGGTCCTGGTGTTATTGCTGCTAGCTCTCTAATTACATCATCTATAAACTGATACGTAATTTTTTTATGAGTACATAATGTACTAAACCCTACTTTCATTCCTGTATATAATTTTGTTGCTTTGCCATCACAATTTAACTCAGGGTACGATGCTAAAGCTGCATTGGTATGTCCTGGCATATCAATTTCTGGTATTATAGTAATGTATCTTTCTTGTGCGTATTTTACAATTTCTTTATAATCTTCTTGAGTATAAAAACCACCTTTACCTCCACCTACCTCTGTTGAGCCCCCATAAGTAGTTAAATTTGGCCAAGATTTAATTTCGATACGCCATCCCTGATCATCAGACAGGTGTAAATGAAGTACATTTAGTTTGTACATTGCTATCATATCAATATATTTCTTTACGTCTTCTTTCTTAAAAAAATGTCTGGTTACATCTAACATAGCACCTCTATATGTAAATTGAGGGTAATCATAAATTTCACCAGAAGCAATAAACCACTTTCTATTTTGAAGGTTTGATGCTTCAATTTCAGAAGGAAAAACTTGACGAAGTGTTTGAATTCCTCTAAAAACACCTTTTACACTATTTGCTTTTATAATTATATTTTTATCTGTAATATTTAAATGATACCCTTCTTCTCCATAATTAGATTCCAATTTGGTTAACATTAAATAAATACTATTTGAAATTGTTTTTTTTGAAGTTGCTTTAACTTCTAAATCAAAACCTGTGGCTGGTTTTAATAAATTTGCTAAATATTTTCCCATTTGAAATAATTCTTCTGAATCTCCTTTTATTAAAATCTTAGTATCATTTTTTAATTCAAAAGAGCTTCCTGTAGCCTTAACTAAAACAGGTTTTGGCAATAAAACTTCATCTAAAAGATTCATTTTAGGGTTTTCTTTGCATGAAGTTAATAATGCTACTAGAAAAAAGATAACAATTGTATTTAAATACTTTTTAAGGGTCATACTATTTTAAAATTTATTGAATCTCAAAAATAAGTAAAATAATACTAGAAAACTGTCTCTTATATTTTTTAAAATTTAGTTACATATTCAATATTAAACATTCCTACCTTTATGAAACTCAAAAAAAATGTACATTTGTCTAAAATAAAGAACCATGAATTTAAACCTAATTCCCAACATAAAACACGCTGATAGTAACAACTTTTTTTTATTGGCAGGCCCTTGTGCTATTGAAGGTGAAGAAATGGCACTGCATATTGCTGAACATATTTTAAAAGTAACTGATAAACTAAAAGTACCGTTTATTTTCAAGGGAAGTTTTAAAAAAGCCAATCGTTCTAGAATTGATAGCTTTACAGGAATTGGAGATGAAAAAGCATTGAAAATTTTGAAAAAAGTTTCCAAAACTTTTAATATTCCAACAGTAACTGATATACATAGCGTTACTGATGCTACAAATGCTGCTGAATATGTAGATGTATTACAAATTCCCGCTTTTTTAGTTCGTCAAACAGATTTAGTTGTGGCAGCTGCTAAAACTGGAAAAGTTGTAAACTTAAAAAAAGGACAATTTATGAGTCCTTCAGCAATGAGACACGCTGTACAAAAAGTGAAAGATAGCGGCAATAAAAAAGTTTGGATTACCGATAGAGGGACTATGTTTGGCTACCAAGATATGATTGTTGATTATAGAGGAATTCCAGAAATGCAACAATTTGCTCCAACTATTTTAGATATTACACATTCATTACAACAACCAAATCAGAATAGTGGAGTTACAGGTGGTAAACCTGAATTAATAGAAACCATTGCCAGAGCTGGTGTTGCTGTTGGTGTTGATGGTTTATTTTTAGAAACTCATTTTAATCCTTCTATTGCTAAAAGTGATGGAGCAAATATGCTTAATCTAAAATATTTAGAACATTTATTAATTAACTTAGTTGCCATTAGAAAAACAATAAATAGTTTTAAATAAATTAGATTTCTTTTTTAAGAAGAATTAAATAACCCAAGCTCTTCTACTATTATCTAAAAATACGGTTGCATCTTTTAATAATTTAATAAATTGTAATTCGTCAAAATCTTCCAAATTTTTAACTTGAAGTGAACGAACCTGTTTACGATTGTTATTGTTTTTTAATTCAGGGTATTTTTTCTCTAACAAAATTCCTTGTACAAAGGCCACATCAACGTAATTTGTTCCCTTTAAAATATTTAAATATAGCATTGGTTTATTATTATGGGTATAATAAGGAACTTTGTATTTAAACTTTTCTTCAGTATTTGGTAATTTTTTAAAAATCACACTACGTATATACAGCATAATTGCTTTATATGGCTCTTCTTGGTTTAAAATATGTTGCTCAACTGGATTCATAAAAAAACACCAACAAGATATGTATTTTTGCTGATGTTTTTTGTTTAACCAAAAATTATATTATCCACATTTAGAATGTCCACAATTTTTACATTTCAAACAGCCTTCTTCATAAATTAATCCATCTGGATCTCCACATTCAGGACATTTTTTATCAACCGCCTGCGTACCATCTGTAACAAATTGTTTCAATGTACGTGCGATACCATTTTTCCAAGTATTAATATTTTCATCGTATAAATTTAAATTATTAATTAAATCTACAACATATTGTATTGGCATACCGTGGCGAAGTACTCCTGAAATTAATTTCGCATAATTCCAATATTCCTTATCAAAAGTTCTTGAGAGGCCTTCTAAAGTTACCTTATAGCCTTGTTTATCTAAAAATTGGAAGTCATAACGAGATTTTCCATTTTCATCTCTATTTTTTATAACCCATCCTTTTTCTAACCAAGCTGGTAAAATAAATGCATCTTCAATTTTCCCTGTAAAAACTTCATAAGGTCTATTATTTATCACCCCAACAACAGCAACCCATTTGTCATAATCATTTTGAAATCTTACTACCTTGGCTTCAATTTTTTTAGGTCGTTTTGGGAAAATTGTATCAGCATAACAACCTTCTTTATCTTTTTTCTTCTTATCATCATTTGAAACTAATATCCCACTACGTGAACCATCTCTGTAAACTGTAATTCCTTTCAATCCTTTTTTCCAAGATTCAATGTAAATATCTCCAACCATTTCTACAGATACATCTGAAGCCAAATTAATTGTAGAGCTAATTGAGTGTGTCGTATATTTTTGAACTAAAGCTTGCATTTCAACCCTTTTTACCCAATCAATTTCTGGTGCCGTTGCACCGTTATAAGGGCTTTCTTTATAATCTGTTTTACCCGTAACTTCCATCCATTTTTTCAACTTCGGATGATATACATCAAACTCTTCGTAAGCATCACCTAAATCGTCTACATAGGCTATTTTGGCATTGTCATCATCTTGATTTACTTTTCTTCTTCTTTTATAAGACAATAAAAAAACCGGTTCAATTCCTGATGATGTTTGCGCCAACATACTTAAGCTTCCTGTTGGAGCAACGGTACTAATTGAAATATTTCTTCTCCCATACTTCATCATTCGTTTATAGATTGATGGGAATTCTTTTTCAATCATTTGTACAAACTCAGAGAATTTTTCAATTTCAGGACTAAATATTTCAAATTTACCACGAGTTATTGCCATATCAATACTACTATCAAATTCGGCCTTAAATTTAGTTTTCATTATTTCATCAATAACTGCAATAGCTTCATCTGTATCAAACTTTTTACCTAAAGCAGCCATAGTATCGGCCAATGCAGTAAAACCTAAACCTGTTCTTCTGCCTTTTTTACCTGTTTTATACAATAATTTCCAAGTATCTATTTCAACCTGTTTAATATTCAGAGGTTCTTTATCATGCATTATTTTATTAAAAATCTTATCAACAGCTTCCAACTCTAAATCAACTAAATCATCCATTAACCGTTGTGATTCATAGGTGACTTTATAGAATTTTTTCAAATTGAATTTGGCTTTTTCAGTAAAAGGATTTTCAACAAAACTATACAAGTTAATTGCTATTAAACGACAACTATCTCCTCCTTGCATAGCAATTTCTGAACAAGGATTTGTAGAACTATTTTTAAATCCAGGATATATAGATGAAGTTGAATAAAAATGTTGACGATCCCAAAATATTAAGCCTGGTTCAGCTGTGTTATGTGCACTTTTAATTATGGTATTCCACAATTCTTTTGCTTTAATAGTTTTAGTATACTTCGGGTTTTTACTGTCAATTGGCCAACGTAAGGTAAAATCATCATCATTAACAACGGCAATCATAAACTCATCTGATAAACGAAGTGATATATTGGCTCCTGTAATTTTGCTTAAATCTTGTTTTACAGTTACAAAATCTTCAATATCAGGATGTGCAATATCCATAGTGAGCATTAAGGCTCCTCTTCTACCATTTTGAGCAACTTCTCTAGTAGTATTTGAAAATCGATTCATAAATGAGACGGCTCCTGTTGTACTTCCCGCAGAGTTAGAAACTGAAGCACCATTTGGTCTTAAATTTGACAAATCAACACCTACTCCACAACGACGTTTAAATAATTGTGCTAATTGTTGATCTGTGTAAAAAATACCACCATAAGAATCATAAACTGGTGGAACTACCACACAATTTGACAAAGAGGCGATGGTATTTTTGTTTCCTAAAGAAGACATTACACTTCCTTGTGGTATGATATATTTAAAGTCTTTAAACATCTCAAAAATGGCTTCTTCTGATAAAAATTCACGCTTTTTCCCATAGGCTGATAACCCTTCAGTACTCTTTTCTTTTCCAAGATATTTTTTTTCAATACGAGCAAATTCAACAGCCATTCTCCGATGCATATCATGAGGAGTAGATTCTAAAAATTCACCTTTTTTATTCTTCATAGCATACTTGTTAATCCAAGTAGTTGCAGCAAGTTCATCATTGTTAAAATAAGCTAAAGCGCTCTTTAACACCTCTTTAAATGTGAATATCTTAGGGAATACTAATTGTTCTGGCATTGTATTATGTATTTTTGTTTAGTAATTTTTGAGTTACTAAAATTATCGAATATTTAAATCTATTTTATCTTCTATTGAAATTAGTTAATAACATTTTATTGTTGAAAACTCAAAAACTTTACGTTATTATTTTTTGTAGCTTTAAAGAATTATAAATTTTAACTGTATTTGAATACAAAAATTCACAATTTATCTTTAGGAGGGGTTACAGGAATTATTTTTGGTTCCCTAGGAATTATTTTTATATATTTCATCAGTTTCATTCTAGATCAATATTTTTCTGATTCAGAAGGGGTATCGTTATTACCTATCTCTTTTTTTCAACTATTATTAATTGCTATTTGCCTCTTTTTCATACTTTTTTCTTATGTTTTAATTATATTCATTAATAAAAAAAGAAACTCAAAAAAACAGGTATTAAACGCTAATAAAATTATGCATATCTATCTAATTCACCTAATTTTTGGTGGGGTTGCCCTATATTACATTATGGTTTTAGGTGAGTTAAAATTAATAATACCTACTTCCCTTATACTTTATGGAATTGCAAGTATTTTAGCTAATAAATTCACAAGAGGCTCTACAAAAACTTTGGGTATTCTCTTTATTTTTAATGGTATTTTATCATTAATTTACCCCTACTATTCATTTATTTTATGGGGTGTAGCTTTTGGTATTTACCATATATGTTATGGCATTATTTATTATAACAGCATATAAATTTTACCTACCCTTAATTTTTACAGTTTTAATTTACGCACTAAATCTTCCAGTCCATTTAGCTGTATCTCATATACTAAGTGCAACATTTCTCCAAATTTTCCAGAAGGAAATCCTTTGTTATGATACCACACAATATAATATTCAGGTAAATCTATTAGGTACTTCCCTTTATATTTCCCATAAGGCATTTTGGTATTTGCTAATTTTTCTAATAAATGCTGTTGGTTATTTTCCATCAACAAAATCTTGTAAATAACTAAACCTTTGAGTTAATTTCCCATTTTCTGTCATTTTAGCTCTTTCTAAAACACCATCTTTATCATTATTAAAAAATGCAGGAATAACATATTTGGCAAAACTATCACCAAATCCTTCTGAAGCATCTTTTGGCAGTTCACATGGCAAATTATCAACTGCCATTACGGCAATTGCATTTTCATCTTTAAAATCTACTTCTTCTTCAGTTTTAGGGTTGTAGCCATAATTTGGTTCAGCTATTGTTGAAGGTCTTATAGTAGATGCAACGGGACCATCAATATCACAACTTATATCTGCCACTACTTTTATATTAAAATCAGCTGATTTAGCATCTTCACGTGTAAATATGTATGGAGATCCTGTTCCGTAAAAATGACATGCAATATACATATCAGCCACTTTGGCAAAACGCATAAAATCACCTTCGTACTCTTGCGGATTGTTAAAGAAATCTACTTCATTGATTATCTTACCATCTTTTCTTTTGTTATAATCTAACACATCAATCTGTACGTATACTGGCTCATTAAAAGTTTGTGTTAAAAATTCTTCAACTGAGACTTCCTTCAATCCCATTCCGTCTAACATCTCTTTTGCTCCATTACTTACTCTTCCCTTTCCTGTTAAAACAATTTTTATATTTGGTAAATTTATTTTTTTTAGTTCTTCAATTAACATTAATTGGTCGTGTAAAACTTCAGCCTTTGGTAAATTAAACAATTCAAATTTCAAACCATAGGTTCTAAATCCGTTGTAAGCACCAACAATTCCAGCATATCTGCCAAAAGCAACCAATCTTATCCCTTTTTGATTTGTAATAGTCTCATGGTCATACAATTCAATATTTTTATCTAAAATAGCCCTTAATAAGTTTCTATTATACGCTTGTTTTTTTATAGTATGAGAAAAGAAAAAATATTTTTTATTAGGTATTAAGTTTGTAATTGGAACTTCCTTCACCCCTAATAAAACATCACAATCTGATACATCACTCACAACTTCTATTCCTTCTTCCTTATAAGCTTTATCAGAAAAAAAACGACTGTTAGAGCTTTCTACTTTAATTTCTAATTCTGGATATTCAAGAAGTAATTCTTTACATTTTTCTGGAGATAATACCACTCTTCTATCAGGTGGATTTTTTCTTTCTTTAATAATTCCTATCTTCATAAATAACTGGTATAAATTTTGATACGAATATATTGTGAATTAAAGAATATAACAAGTAATTAGTTTAACATATTTTTTATAAATTTGCCTTCCTTTAAAAGGAAATGTTCTTTGAATTATTGGGGACGACTGGTTTTGACTGCAAGGTCAATTAAAGTAGAAGCATGTCGAGTAATGAAATAGCACTCGTAAATCTCAATTTCAACATTTTAAACGGCGAAGATAACTACGCTTTAGCTGCTTAATCCGAATTATAGTAGGATGAGCCTCGTTGCACAAGGTGCAAAAGCTAAATGTCTCTTGAAAGCCTTGGTTAGCGGCGGTCAGATTAGAGGCATCGTAAAAGTTAACATAGATTTGCTAAGGTTTCGATAGCATTTCGAAACTAAAGAAACTAAGCTTAAAGTGGGTGGTTTTCAATCATCTTTAAGTCGAAAACTAAATGAAAACTAAGCATGTAGAAACTATTTTAGTTGCTTGTTTGGACCCGGGTTCGATTCCCGGCGTCTCCACTAT
>JAMOMG010000223.1 GCA_027068695.1 Flavobacteriaceae bacterium | reverse complement strand
CTGTTAAAGCCGCTGTATTTAACGTTCCTAATTCAGAAACTAGCACACCGTCTAATGCTACTTTTTCTCCAGGCTTAACCTGTATAATTTGCCCCACTTTTACTTTATTTGGATGTTTAACTACTGGCTTCCCTTTTTCTAAAATAGTAACGGCATCTACTTGTACTTTTAACAAGGCTTCAATAGAGCTTTTTGCTTTATTAACTGCTGCTTCTTGAAGCAACTCTCCTACTTCATAAAAGAGCATAACCGCAACACCTTCTGCATATGCACCAATAGCAAATGCACCAATGGTTGCCACAGACATCAAAACAAATTCGTTATAAAAATCTCCTGATATTAATAATTTAATAGCTTTTATTACCGTTTTATGCCCTATAATAAAATACAGAATAGCATACCAAACTAGAGCTATTAATCCTTTAAAAAAAGAAACATTATAAAAATGTAATCCTATTCCAATTATTAAAAAAAGTAATACTAGGGTTGGTAAAATATACTCATACTTAACTTTATCTATGATTCTTGATTCTTTGGTGTAGTCAACTGCACAAGCTGAACCTTCTTTACAATCTTCACTCATTATTTCTAATTTTTATTTTCAAAATTATCAAAAGATAACATGCAATGGAAGTGCATTTATTAATTGTTATTTCCACTATTTGTTGTTAATTATTATATCCTTAAAATAAACTGAACAAATTGAATTTCAATTGTTTTATTTATATCTGGTATTATTTTTTCCAGTCCCATTTTATTGGTTTCCATGTTCCCAAAAGCATTTAAACGGCAAGAAAACAAAGACCCTTCTTCAATATGCTGAAGGGTTGTTTTTAATACAATTTTAAATTTTTCACCTTGAAAATCAACTGTTATTTCCCAATCAAAGTTAAGAGGTTGATGGGGTTGAGACATAAAATCATCTGATGGAATCGTACCCCAAAAATTAACAATCAGTGGTTGTTCTGCTTCCTCTAAATATTTTTTTATTTCAGGAATTTCACTAACTATACTTTTAAGGTCAAGCGTCCCTCTCATTTGTTTGGTTGTATAATCTAAGAACACTGAAAGTTTATGACTCTCAACTATAACAGTTTTATTATTTATTCTTGTAGCCATTTTTAAATGACCTTTTTTAGTCATATAAGTAGTTTGAGATTGCATTTGAATAAAAAGTAAAGAAAAACTAATGAAAAATAGATATTTTATTGTCATAACGAGAAAATTAAAATATTAAATTGTGAAAGTTAGTAGATTGTTATTAGACACTCTCCTAAAGTCTGAGTAAGTTTATGAGGTAGTCCTTATTATTTTATTTTTTGATTGCTACAAGTTAACTATTTTATGATTACTTTCAGCTATCTCAACAAACCAAAACCTATATTCATTGTTATTTTCATATTGCACTTATTTATTACACTTATTACAAATCCCTGTAACAATTAAGCTAACATCATTCGCTACAAAATCATCTGGTAATTTTATATAAGGAATTTTATGTTTGGGCAAGCAAATAGTTTGTTTACACAACTTACAATGAAAATGCACATGCAAATCGGTTTCTATTTCACAATGGCAATTTTCTTCACACAAGGCATATTTTGTAATTCCCGTACCATCATCAATTTTATGAGCAATTTCAT
>JAMOMG010000222.1 GCA_027068695.1 Flavobacteriaceae bacterium | reverse complement strand
AGTATTCGGGTAAAATATATTCAGGGTAGCCAGGTTGTTTCTGGTCTAGGTTTACTGCAATCAAATCAAATTTTATCGGTGCTTTTTTCTGTAACAAAAGCAGTATATCAAGCATGGCAAAAGAATCTTAGCCTTGTATGGCATAAAAAACAACAACTTCGATGGATGAGTGAGTGAATATCCAAGTAATATAACATTTTACATGCATAAATATTTTTCCAAACTTTACAAAAAACAATCATTTTGTAAACCATAGCTGTTTTCTAAGAAAAAATCCTATAAATCAACACTAAATTTAAGTTTAATATTATAATCCAAAAAATGGATAATGTTATAAAAAACCAAGTTAAACTTGAGAAAAAAATATTCAAGCAATGTGCAATTGCTGTAACTGATTTTTCAATGATAGAAGATGGCGATGTAGTAATGGTTTGTCTATCAGGTGGAGCAGACAGTTATACAATGTTATCCGCACTCATTCATTTGAAGCGAGTAGCGCCGATAAGTTTTAATATTATTGCCGTAAACCTTGATCAAAAACAACCAGGGTTTCCCGAATATATTTTACCTGAGTACCTAACGGAGCTTGGTGTAGATTTCAAGATAGTGGACGAGGATACATATAGTATCGTTACAAAAATCATTCCAGAGGGAAAAACCACCTGTGGATTGTGTTCTAGATTACGTCGGGGTATTTTATACCGTACAGCTTCAGAATTGGGAGCAACAAAAATAGCGCTCGGGCATCACAAAGACGATATTGTTGAGACATTATTTCTTAATATGTTTTTTGGAGGTAAGTTGAAATCAATGCCTCCAAAGCTTATTTCTGATGATAAAAAGAATATAGTTATACGTCCTCTTGCTTATTGTCGTGAAAGTGATATTAAACAATATTCAGAATTTAAAGAATATCCAATTATTCCATGTAATCTCTGCGGCTCTCAAGAAAACTTACAAAGACAGAACATTAAGAGGATGCTAAACAAATGGGACGAAGAAACTCCTGGAAGAGTGAATTCAATTTTTAATTCAATTCAAAATATTGTGCCATCACATCTAGCAGATTTATTGCAGTATGATTTTAAATCACTAGAAGTAAAAAATATTGTTACCATCCCGAATAAGCCTAAGCAAAAATTTATATTAAAAATTAAGTGAGATATTTCCACGTCTAATTGATGCCGAGTTTTATAGTTATGTTTGTTTTAAAAAAAAATAACTATTTCTTTTGTTCAATTAACAATCTAAACGCCTTCATAAAATCTTCAGGTACAACGCCACAAAGATTACAAACATTGATAACTTCTAAGTAATCAAGATTTCTGTCACCTAGTTCATATTTAGCTACATGGCTCTGATTTTTTTCTAAGAGTTGTGCTAGTTGAGCTTGAGTTAAACCAGCCTTTTTTCGGATGCTTTTTAGCTCTTTTCTTAAGACTGTATAGTTGTGGTCCCATATGCTTTTCTTCATAGGTGGAACTGTAGTCCATAAAAACAATTATCCCTATTTGGGATATTATTGTCAACAACAATCGAAAAGTGAGCCACTCCAACAGTCGAAAAGTGCGCCACTAGTTGTTGGTTTGATTAATCAAACCAGCTTTTCTTTTTTCTTTTAATCGATAGCTTTCTCCTTTAATTTGT
>JAMOMG010000221.1 GCA_027068695.1 Flavobacteriaceae bacterium | reverse complement strand
AAAAGTGAAATAATTTTAGGAACACGTCTAAGTAAAACAGCCATTAATAGTGTATTATGTATTGGCAATAGTAAAAATAAAAAAGATTATAGGTTTAATACCTTATTAAAAATACTTAGATTTTTAAAAATACAATTATTTATTGGGAGGAATGAAGATGTTAAAAACAATATTTTGTCACTTTTTAATACCTCTGATAATAAATAGTTATAAACATGAGTTAAAAGATATATTAATTATATTTGGACTTTATTAAAAAATAATGATTGTAAAAATTGTAAAATCTTTTATTTTAAGTTTCTTTTTTATGGCTTCTATAGTTATAAAAGCTCAGGAAACCTTACCTATTTACTCTGACTATTTATCAGATAATGTGTATTTAGTACATCCATCCGCTGCTGGGATAGGAAATTGTGGTAAAATTAGATTTACAGCACGTAGCCAATGGAGTGGTGTAAGTGACGCACCTTCACTACAAACGTTAAGTGTTCATCAACGTATTGGTGATAATACAGGAGTGGGTTTTATTCTTTTCAACGATAAAAATGGGTATCATTCCCAGCAAGGAATACAGGCTACTTATGCCTATCATATTAATTTGGGATGGCCTGAGGAGTCTAATCAAATTTCATTTGGTTTATCATTTATGGTAGTTAATAATACTGTTGATGAAAGTCAATTTACAATTCCAGATCCAGTAATTTCACAAATAGTACAAAGTGAGAGTTACTTTAATGCCGATTTCAGTATGGCCTACCATAAAGAAGGTTTCTTTTCATATTTTACGGCAAAAAATATTATGCTAAGTGCTCGTAATTTGTATAATGATCAGTATGAGTCATTAAATTTACGCAGGTATTTAGTTACCTTAGGTTATTATTTTGGAAAAGGTAAAAATTTGCAATTTGAACCTTCTGTTATGGCTCAAAGTATAGAAAGGACAGGAGAAAAATTTGTAGATTTTAATATTAAAATTTATAAAGAAGTTTCAAATGCTCAACTTTGGGCTGCATTTTCATACCGAAGAGGTTTTGACAATGCTAATACGCAAGAATTAAGTTATTTAACGCCAATTGTTGGTATAAATTACCAAAGATTTATGATGTCCTATACATACACAAAACAAACAGGTGAAATTTTATTTGATGATGCTGGCTATCATCAAATTACATTAGGGTTTAACTTTGGGTGTAGGCAACCTCGCAGAAACGGATGCCCTAATATTAATGCTTCTTTTTAAACGTTTACAATTTTTATATGATTATTAAAGAGTTAAATGGGAATAAGCCAATTTTTGGCAACGATTGTTTTTTTGCTGAAAATTCAGTGATTATTGGAGAGGTTGAAATGGGTAACCAATGTAGTATTTGGTATAATGCTGTAATTAGAGGTGACGTGCATTATATAAAATTAGGAAACAAGGTTAATGTACAAGATGGAGCCGTAATCCATGCAACATATAAAAAATCACCTACGAATATTGGGAACAATGTATCTATTGGGCATAATGCATTGGTTCATGGTTGTACAATTCACAATAATGTTTTGGTTGGAATGGGAGCTATTATTATGGACGATTGTATTGTTGAAAGTAATTCAATTATTGCTGCAGGAGCTGTGGTTACCAAAGGTACTCACATAAAATCGGG
>JAMOMG010000220.1 GCA_027068695.1 Flavobacteriaceae bacterium | reverse complement strand
TTTCCATTATCTAATGTGTCATATTCAACAGAAGCATCATCTACCATAACAACTTTTCCATCTGCATCAATCATTTTTTTAGTGAAAATATTACCTCTAAAATAGTTGAAATCATTGGCATCATTATCTATTATAGGTCTATAAACATCCGCAACCCATTCAGCTACATTTCCAGACATATCATAAAGACCAAAAGCATTTGGATTGTATGACCTTACCTGAATTGTAATATCAGCTCCATCATTACTCCATCCAGGAATACCACTATAATCACCTTTACCTTGTTTGAAGTTTGCTAATTGATCTCCTCTAAATTTTTTAGATTTATTTCGAGTATATTTTCCATTCCAAGCATATTTTTTTCTACCTCTAATGTTGTTGTACTCTCTGTTTTCTACAATAGCTTTTGCTGCATATTCCCATTCAGCTTCTGTAGGTAATCTAAATTTTGAAGTTAAAATACCATCAGATATCTTTACGTGTCTTCCTGTAAATGAGCCTCTTGAAGGTTTAGGGGCTCCTTTTTTTCTTTTAGCATTTGAAGGCAACCCTTTTCTGTAAATAGTAGAATCTCCGTTGAAAAGTAAATTAGGGTTTGACAGATATGTATCAGTATTAAAATTGTTTTGTCCTATAACTTCAAGTGAATCACTTCTAAATAAAGGGTTTAAAACACCTTTTTCCATTAATATTTTTTCATTAACTCTATCTGTTCTCCATTTACAATATTGGTTTGCCTGTACCCAACTTACACCAACAACAGGATAATCTGCGTATGCAGGGTGTCTTAAGTAATTTTCGGTTAGTAACTCATTAAACCCTAAAACATTTCTCCAAACAAGTGTATCAGGTACAGCAGATAAATAAATATCTTTATAATTTAAATCATTTGGAGGAAAAACTTTTTCCATCCATTCTAGATAAAATAAATATTCAGAATTTGTTACTTCTGTTTCATCTAAGTAAAATGAACGAACTTGTTGTTTTACAGGGGTTGTGTTCCAATCAAATAATACATCATCTTGTACATGTCCCATAGTAAAAGATCCTCCTTCAATTAAAACCATTCCTGGAGGGGCTTGTTGTCCTTTGTAACTTTTGTTAGAGGAAAAACCTCCAGCAGCTTTATCTTTTGAAGACCAGCCAGTTAATGAAGATTTGTTGTCGTATGTTCTGTTATGGCAACTCACAAATAATACTGTTGCAATCACCAATGTTAAAAAACGTGTTACATTAAATAAATTTTTTATACTCATTTTTACTTAATTAGGGTTTTAATGTCTCGCAATTTACATTAAATTAATTTTTTCACAAGAAATAATTTTAATAAAATACTTTAATATGTTTTTTTAACGATTGTTTTTGTTCTTTATTATATGTAATGTTGTATTATATAAAAATAACATTAAAAACTCAAGGTTATTTGCTTAATGGATTATTTAAAACGAAATTTAATACTTTTATCTGTTATTGTTGGTAATTTATTATTTGCTCAAC
Organism: Flavobacteriaceae bacterium; assembly: GCA_027068695.1. The sequence continues at coordinate 6,686 of JAMOMG010000220.1, read as the reverse complement.
AAACTAAGGTGAAACAATTTCAGTTAAATTGGATTGATAATGTTGATTTTACCATTAATAATGAATATAAAATTAAAGTTAGTTTAGTTGAGAATAACTTAATAGATGGAAACTTAAACCCTACTTTTACTTCGAGTTGGGATATTGAAAATGGCGTTGAGATAGGTGGTTTTTCTATCATAAATATACAGTATGAATCTATCTATAATAATTCCAATTTGTATGGCGTTAATTATATTCCTAGAACGTTAGATGTAAAATTTAACATTGTTAAATCTAGAAATAAAAGCACTGCGATTTTAAATGTAATGCCACTTTTAAGAGAAGGTACTACAATAAAAAGAATAGTATCTTTTGATCTTGAATATTCTGTGTTTGCCAATAAGAAAAGTATAAAATCTAAAACATCAACTGTTAAAAATTCAGTATTAGCTTCAGGTAATTGGTATAAATTTGCGATAGATACAACAGGAGTCTTCAAAATTGACAGAAAATTTATGGAAAATTTAGGAGTTGATGTAAAATCAATAAACCCTAAAAATATTCAAATTTACGGTAATGGAGGTCAAATGCTTCCCTTTAAAAATAGTGATTTTAGATATGATGGTTTGCAAGAAAATGCAATACTAGTTACTGGAGAGGAAGATAATAGCTTTGATGATAATGATTATATATTGTTTTATGCAAAAGGGCCACATGCATGGAAAAATACAAAAAGTGCAAATTTAAGTGAGGTTGAACACCAATATAATATCTTTTCAGATAAAGCTTATTATTTTATTACTATAGCAGATGCTCCAGGAAAGAGAATTATAGAACAAACAAAAATCACTAATACAGTAAATCAACAAATTACAACATTTCATGATTTTACTTTTTTTGAAAAAGATGAAATAAATTTATTTGCAGCGGGGCAACAATGGTTTGGTGATAGTTATAATATTGAAAATACTCATTTCTATACAATACCATTTAACAATATAGATTCTTCAGAAAATGTAATTGTTAGAGTAAGAGGAGTGGCAGAATCATCACTTACCTCTCAAATGGATATTAAAGTAAATAATCAAAGTCTGTTTGGGGTAAATTTCTATGCGAAAGGAGGTTTAACAAAGGCAGTCGCAAATAAAAATAGTGGTAACATACAGCTGTCAGGTAACTCTGTAAATGTTGAAATAACATACAATAATAACGGGAATCCATCAGCCAAAGCTTATTTAGATTATATAGAAATTTTGGGTAAAAAAAAGCTAGTAGGGAATGAAAAACAATTCTCTTTTAGAAATTTCGATGTTGATAAAACGGCAGGCGTTTTTGAATATTTAATTGAGAATGCTTCATCTATTAGTGCAGTTTGGGATGTTACTGATGCAATAAATCCCATGGTAATATCAAATGAATCTACCTCTAACAATTTTATATTCAAAGCAGTAGGGGGCACTCCAAAAGAATATATTGTTTTAAATGAGAAAGATTATTATGTTCCTCAAAAGATTGAAGATACTCAGATTGCAAACCAGAACTTACACAGTTTAAATAACATTGATTATGTAATTATTACCCAAGATTTTCTAAAAGAACAGGCACAACGATTGGCAGATTATCATATTCAAAATTCAAATTTAAAAGTACAGGTAATTTCGTTACATCAAATATATAATGAATTTTCGTCAGGCTCACCAGATATTACCGCTATTAGAGATTTTATAAAGCATTTATATGATAATGCCACAACCAATAAAGTTAAGTATGTATGTTTATTTGGAGATGCATCCTATGATTATAAAGATAGAATAGGAGGGAATAATAATATAGTACCTGTTTTTGAGGCATATACAAGTTTCAACCTGGCAACTTCTTTTGTAACAGATGATTTTTATGGTATGATGGATTCAAATGAAGGAGAAATGAATCTATATGAAAGACAGGATGTTGTAACTGGGCGTATACCTGTTTCTGAACCTCTTCAAGCAGAAAAAGTAGTAGATAAAATTTTAAGTTATTACAGCCCAAAATCTTTTGGAGATTGGCGTACTCAAATAACTTTGGTAGCTGATGATGTTGATGCGTTTGGTGAAGAAATTTTACAAAATCAAATGGAGGAAATAGCAGATACAATTTCAGTAAATAAACCTGTTTTTAATTTAAAAAAAATATACATAGATGCCTATAAACAGCAAACTTCATCTGGAGGGAATAGGTATCCAACAGTAAATACTGAAATAACAAATCAAGTAGAAAAAGGAACATTACTGATTGATTATTTTGGGCATGGAGGAGAAGATGGCTGGGCGGGTGAACGAATTTTAGAAGTTTCAGACATTCAAAATTGGAAAAATAATTATAAACTTAATATATTTGTTACTGTAACTTGTGAATTTTCTAGGTTTGATAATCCGCTTAGGAAAACGGCAGGAGAATTTGTTCTTTGGAATGAAAATGGAGGAGCGGCATTATTAATTTCAACTACAAGAGCAGTTTTTATAAGTGTCGGTCAAATTTTCAATGAGGAGCTTATAAAACCACTACTAAATTTTAAGAATGAAGATTATACAATCGCAGAAGCATTAATGCAGGTAAAAAATCAGTTTACTACAACGCAACGTTATTTTGTATATGCACTAGGAGATCCAGCAATGAAATTAAGCATTCCAAAGCCAAGAATTGAAATAACAAAAATGAATAATAGAGATATTACTCAAAGTATAGATACAATTAAAGCGCTTTCTTATGTTAAATTTGAAGGAAATGTAACAACTTCAAATGGTGCAGTTTTAAATAATTTTAATGGAGAGTTAGACGTAACGGTATATGATAAGCCTATTATGAAGAGTACATTAGATAATGATAATAGAAATATTACAATGCAGTTTGAAGCTATTGAAAGTAAAATATTTAAAGGAAGATCAAAAGTTGAAAACGGTAAATTCAGCTTTGATTTTGTTGCCCCACGAGATATAAAAGTGGCATATGGAAAGGGAAAACTCAGTTTTTATGCCTCAAATGAGTCAATAGATAAGGCGGGTTATAGTTTTGATGTAACTATAGGAGGAATAAACACAAATGCTCCTGATGATAATGATGGTCCAAAAGTACAATTATATATGAACGATCAAAATTTTGTCAATGGAGGCAACACAAATGAATCGCCTTTATTTATTGCAGTTCTTGAGGATGAAAGTGGTATCAATACATCAATTACAGCTGTTGACCATGATATTGTAGCAATTTTAGATGAAGACCAATCAAACCCAATTATTTTAAATGATTTTTATCAAACAGAACTCAATGATTATAGAAAAGGAAAAGTAAATTATCAATTTAGAAATCTATTACCAGGCTTACATACCCTAACTTTAAAAGTTTGGGACACCTACAATAATTTGTCCGAAACTACGTTTACGTTTTTTGTAGTTGATGATAGTGATTTAATATTAAGTAATGTTTTAAATTACCCAAATCCATTTATAAACTATACTGAGTTCTGGTTTAATCATAACAAACCAAATGAGTTGTTAAATGTTCAAATACAAATTTTCACCGTATCAGGTAAATTGGTGAAAACAATTAATGAAACAGTACAATCTGAAGGTAATTTATCAAGATCAATTAGTTGGAATGGGTTGGATGATTTTGGCTCTAGGATAGGAAAAGGAGTTTATATATATAAATTAAAAGTAAAATCTAATAATTCGAATGCTAAAGCAGAAAAAATAGAAAAATTAGTAATACTTCAATAATAAATTAAGATATTTGTTAAGTTAAATTTACCCAATTAATGAGAAAAATAATCGTATTAGTACTTATCGTTTTTACAGCATTTTCTAAAATGAATGCACAAGAGCAAAATACAATAACAACAGCAGCCCCATTTTTATTGATAGCTCCTGATGCCAGAGCTGGAGGTATGGGAGATATTGGAGTAGCAACATCGCCTGATGCTAATTCGCAACATTGGAATGCTTCAAAATTTGCATTTATGACTTCGCAATACACCATAGGGGTTACATATACACCTTGGTTGAGAGAACTTACTAATGATGTTTTCTTAGGAGGTTTTTCTTTTGCTAATAGAATAGATGATAGAAGTGCTTGGGCAACAAGTTTAAAATATTTTAATTTAGGCCAAATAGATTTAACAGATATTAATGGGCTTCCAGAAGGTACAGAAAAATTAAATGAATTTTCAATAGATGCATCATACTCTTTGAAATTGAATGAAACATTTGCAATGGGAGTCACAATGCGTTACATCCGGTCAGATTTAGGAATTGAATCTGCAAACTCACCAATAAACCCAGTCAATACTTTTGCAGTAGATATCTCTGGATATTTTCAATCTGATGAACGTAATTACGGAAATTTTAATGGAATTTGGAGAGGAGGATTTAATGTCTCTAATATTGGACCAAAAGTATCCTATTCAGATGATGGACAAGATAATTTTATTCCAACAAACTTAAAAATAGGAGGAGGTTTTGACTTTATTTTAGATAGTTACAATAAAGTAAGTGTAAATTTAGAGTTTAATAAGTTGCTTGTGCCAACACCAAGTGTTTCAATAGCAGGAGATGGTACACCACCTTACGAACAAGATGATGTTAGTTTTTTTAGTGGTATTTTTAAATCTTTTGGCGATGCACCTGGAGGTTTTAGTGAAGAGCTTAAAGAATTTACTTGGGCTTTAGGCGCTGAGTATATGTATGATAATTCATTTGCAATTAGAGCTGGTTATTTTAATGAAAGTGATTTAAAAGGAGCTCGGAAATATTTTACATTAGGCTCAGGATTTAATTTTAAAAGTTCAAAAATTGATATATCGTATTTATTCAATGCATCAGATATAAATAATCCTTTAGAAAATACACTTCGATTTTCATTATCGTTTGATTTTGGAGAATTATTTGAAATTAACTAATAAATAGCTTATAAATTTTAATGAGAAAAATTGAAATTAAAACTCAAATTACTGTTTTTGAAACAATAGAAGAACTTCCAGTATTAGAGAAAAATTTAATGAATAAAGCTATTGAGGCAAAACAAAGTGCCTATGCTCCATATTCAAAATTTAAAGTTGGAGCAGCATTGCTTCTAGAAGACGGTACAATAGTTACAGGTAATAATCAAGAAAATGCAGCTTATCCATCTGGAATGTGTGCAGAACGTGTAGCCATTTGGAAAGCCTCGTCAGAATTCCCAAATCATAAAGTCTTAAAATTAGCTATTTCAGCTGGGGCATCAACACATATAACTAAAGAACCTGTGGCACCTTGTGGAGCCTGTAGGCAAACACTGTCTGAATATGAGATTAAGCAGAAAGATAAGATAGAAGTTTATTTTATGGGTGAAGTAGGACAAATTATTAAAACGAATTCATTGTTGGATTTACTTCCAATAGCTTTTGATAAATCTTTTTTATAGGTTATTAATGAAAAAAGATATTGAAAATAGGGGTGATATTTACTTGTTGGTTAAAGAGTTTTACGTGAAGTTGATGAATGATGATTCAATGCATCATTTTTTTGAAGATTTTTCAAATCCTATACTCTTAGAGGAACACTTACAAACATTGGTTGATTTTTGGGATAATATTATTTTTTATTCCGGTGAATATCGTAAAAATGCTATGGAACCACACCTAAAATTACAGCAAACAAAACCATTCAACTCTCAACACTTTAAATCTTGGTTATCAATGTTTAACAATACAGTTGATGAGCTATTTGAAGGTGAGAATGCTCATGCGGCGAAGTCGAGAGCACTATCGATAGCCACCGTAATGAAAATTAAAATTTCATCACTAAATAAGTAATTGATTTTAAATTTGGATATTAATTTTTTATAATGAAAATACAATCAGTAATTACAGGAGTAGGAAGTTACATTCCAACAATTGTAAAAAAGAACTCAGATTTTTTAGATAATCAATTTTTAAATGAAGACGGATCTCCTTTAGAATACCAAAATGATGTTGTTATAGAGAAATTTAAAGCCATAACAGGTATTGAAGAAAGAAGATATGCTAATCCTGAATTAACTTCTTCAGATTTAGGTTATTTTGCAGCTAAAAAAGCCATTGAAGATGCGGGTATAAATGCTGAAGAGTTAGATTACATAATTTTAGCACATAATTTTGGAGATGTAAAAAGTACCGCTATCCAAAGTGATATTTTACCAAGTTTGGCATCAAGAGTTAAACATAGACTGGGTATTAAAAACCCTAATTGTGTTGCTTATGATATTTTATTCGGTTGCCCTGGGTGGATTCAAGGAGTTATACAAGCAGAAGCATATATAAAATCTGGGATGGCAAAAAAATGTTTAGTAATTGGAACTGAAACATTGTCAAGAGTTTTAGATGACTATGACAGGGATTCTATGATATATTCAGATGGTGCAGGAGCTACTGTTATTGAAGCCAGAACAAATGAAAATGAATCTTCGGGTATTCTTAGTTATGCCGCACAAACAGATACTCTAGATGAATGTTATTATTTGTTTTTTGGAAAATCATTTGATAAAAAAGACAATACTGATGAACGCTATATAAAAATGTATGGTCGTAAAATTTATGAATACGCCTTAAATAACGTTCCTTTAGCAATGAAAAAAGCTTTGGATAAAAGCGGAGTTAACATATTGGATGTTAAAAAAATATTTATTCATCAAGCTAATGAGAAAATGGA
>JAMOMG010000219.1 GCA_027068695.1 Flavobacteriaceae bacterium | reverse complement strand
TCTTATTTTCGTTTAATAGTGTCTCAATTTGTATTCTTTCTTTGTGGGTAAGTCTACTATTCTTTTTACGTATCATATTTACAAATCTATAATTTTAGATTTGTTGCGTTAAGTTCTTGAATAGAGGTAGTGATTGTTTTATTACCGCTAACGGTTCTGTATGATGATTTGTACGGCTGGAAAATCGAAGATTTTTCGGATGAGGCAAATTGTTTGTTAAATGTTTATTGTAAATAATTTTAGGACTAATTTAAGCATAAATTATATACAATGTTGCAATTTAGTAGCTTTTTCAATCTAATTAATTTATCCGTTTCAACTCTAAAATCTGACAACTCAATATTCTGATAACTATTTTTATAAATTAAAACTCAGATTGTAGATTTCAGATCTGAAATCCACTATGAACTACAACGATTTAGAGCATGAAAAGTTGCGAGATTAAAGTCGAAATTTTCATAGCTTTAATTTTTGTTGTTAGCCAAAGTAATTAATCTTTAAGAGTTAGAATTTTAATTAATTTTTCATTAATATAATAATTCCCAGTTCCTAATTTTTCTTTTTTGAGGACTTTGTCTTTAGCAAGTAAATTTAAATATTTTGAAGCTGTAATTCTTGAAACTCCTAAATCATTTTCGATAAACTCAATTTTGGTGTATGGATGTTTAAATAAGTTGTTTAATAAATCTTGACTATAGAATTTGTAATTGTTTCTTAATAAATTTTTGTATTCAAATATTAAATCTCTTATTTTTCCAATAAGGATAATTGTTTCTTTCGATATCTGCTCAACACTATCTAACATATATAACACCCAATTTTCCCAATTATCAGTTTCTCTTACTTCCTGCAAAAGTTTATAATAATCAGCTTTATGCTCAATAATATAACGGCTTAAATACAGAACAGGTAAATTCAGCAAATCATTCATTACCAAATATAATACATTAATTATTCGACCAGTTCTTCCATTTCCATCATAAAATGGGTGAATGCTTTCAAATTGATAATGAATTATAGCCATTTTAACTAAAGTGTCAAACTCAGACATCGCTGGATTGTTTATGTATTGTTCAAGATTATTCATTAAGTTTTGAATTGTGTTATAATCTTGTGGAGGAGTATAGATAATTTCTCCAGTAGTTGCATTTTTCAAAGCAGTTCCAGGGACTTTTCGAAACCCTGCGTTATTTTTTTCTAGCTCAGACTGAATTGCAATAATATCATTATTTGTTAATATCTTATTTTTAGTTATTAAACCAAATCCTTTTTTTAATGCAGAGATATAGTTTTGAACTTCTTTAGCATTTAGTGATTTAAATCCATCGAGGTTTAACTCTGCCTTAAAAATATCATCGTGAGTTGTTATGATGTTTTCAATTGCAGAACTGTCTTTAGCTTCTTGAAGTCCTAAGGTGTTTATTAAAATATTTTCATTTGGAATACTTGAAACAATTCCTTTTAACTCTGCTAATGCTCTATGGGCAGAGGTTAACTTTTTAAGTACTTTCTTACTTTCAATATCTTGTTTAAGAGGTAATTTTTTTAAATTTTCGGATTCCATTATGTATAGAAATATTAATTTTCTATACAAAGGTAGTTTATTATGATAAAATAATTACATTTTCTTATCATAATTTTGTAAAATGATAAAAT
>JAMOMG010000218.1 GCA_027068695.1 Flavobacteriaceae bacterium | reverse complement strand
GTTCCATCTAATTTTTTAAGTGTAAGTTTTACTTCGGTACCTTTCTTACCTTTTATAAATTCAATAGCATCATCTAAGCGCATACCAACAATATCAACAGGCTCTTTATTTCCTTGTGCTACTTTTAAAATTAAATCTCCAACTTCTAATTCACCTTGTTTCCAAGCTGGACCACCCGAAATTAATTCAACTACCTTAGTGTAGTCATTTTTCTTTTGTAGCCTCGCTCCAATACCTTCTAATTTTCCAGCCATTGAAATGTCAAAACGTTTTTTTACACTTGGATCAAAATAAGTGGTATGAGGGTCAAACTCTTCAGCAATACTATTTATATAAGAAGAAAACCAGTCAGAATAAGTTAATTCATCAACACGTTGAAAATAGTCATTCATATTTTCTAACGTTGCTTCTCTAGCCTCTTTTTCAAGAACATCAAATGATTTCATTTGATATGTTTTATCTTCCTTTTTTTTATCGTTTTCAGCAGTAATCTTATCATACAATCTAGATAGCACGTTAAATTTCAGTTGTTTGCGCCAAACGTCGATTCTTTCATCGGAGTTTTTGGTATAAAGTCTTTTTTTATAATCTAAATTAATAATTTCATTCTTGTCAAAATTAAATTTATGTGCTAACAGTTGCTTGTAAAAAGATTCAGACTCATTAATTCTTTGTTTAAATCTATCATAAACTAAAACAAAAAATGACAAATCTTCACTATTAATTTGATCATCAATTTGAGTTTTGTACTTTGAAAATTCATCTATGTCAGATTGTAAAAAGTAACGTTTGGAAGGGTCTAAACTGTTTAAAAAACTCGTGTATACTTTTTCTGAAAAAGCATCATCAATTTTTTGAGGTTTGTAATGACCTTCAGTTAGTACGTATCTTAAAATAGTAATTAAAAGCTTGTCTTTAGGATTTGTAGTGGTTGTATTAGCATTTATTTGAAAGCTTGTAAATAAGCTAATAACTAAAAGTATTGGCAATAATGCTAGTTTAAATTTTCTAATCGTCATCTGTCTAATCAATTTTATAATTAAGTAGTTTGTTAGCTACCAAAATAGTGCCATTATTTTGAATAGGTGTGTAATTTAACTTTTTTTTATAGATTCTTCAAAAAGTATTTAAAAACACACAAATACTTTTTCCTTATAAAGAAATTTAATTTATACAATATTAAGAATAATAACAGTGAAAAATCTTTACAAAATGTTAAAGTTTAATTAAATAAAACCCAATTAAATATAGTAGTTTTGTTACTTAATTTTTAGTTTATGAATAAAAAACCTTTAATTTTAGTTGTGAATGATGATGGTATAACAGCACCGGGAATTAGAACTTTAATTGCTGTTATGAATGAGATTGGTGATGTAGTAGTAGTAGCACCTGATAGTCCGCAAAGTGGTATGGGACACGCTGTTACTATTAATGAAACTTTATATTGTAATGAGGTTAAGATTGATGATGGTCCACAGCAAGAATATAAATCAACAGGCACTCCTGCAGATTGTGTAAAATTGGCTGTAAGTGAAATTTTAGACAGAAAACCAGATTTATGCGTTTCTGGCATCAATCACGGATCAAACTCTTCAATTAATGTTATTTATTCAGGTACAATGAGTGCTGCTGTTGAAGCTGGAGTAGAGGGGATCCCTGCTATAGGGTTTTCACTGTTAGATTATTCGTGGAATGCAAATTTTGAACCCTTAAAAAAATACATAAAAAAAATGGCATTGAACGTATTAGAAAATGGGTTACCTGATGGTGTAGTTCTCAATGTGAATTTCCCTAACAACACTACTTTTGAAGGAATTAAAGTTTGCAGACAGGCACGTGCAAATTGGGTTGAAGAATTTGATAGAAGAACCAATCCGCAAGGGCGAGTTTATTATTGGTTAACAGGTAAGTTTGTTAATATGGATAAAGGTGAAGATACTGATGAATGGGCATTGGCAAACAATTATATTTCTGTAGTACCAGTTCAGTTTGATCTTACTGCACATTATTTTATACCGAAGTTAAACAATTGGGATTTGTAATCTTATTTTATAAACTATGAAAAAAGAACTTTTAATTGGTTTTGTTGTGGCTTTAATAGCAACTTCTTTTGGGTGTTTTATTTTTATTGAATTCTTTTCAAATTTTGATTTTTATAAAAGTTTAGAATTGATAAAAGACGGTAACTTAGAAGGGAAGGTTTTGGTTTTGGGTGCAATTGCTAATTTTTTTGTATTTTTTGTATTTCTAAAAAAGAAGCAAATTTACAGAGCTAGAGGTGTTTTATTAGAAACTTTTTTAATAGCATTAATAGTATTTTTTTTAACCTTGTTTTCTTTCTAATTTTATAAAATGAAGTATTATATTATTTCGGGAGAAGCCTCAGGAGATTTACATGGATCAAATTTAATGAAAGCCATTATTGAAAAAGATAAAAAAGCTGAAATTAGATTTTGGGGTGGCGATTTAATGCAAGAAGTAGGAGGTGTTATGGTAAAGCATTATAAAGAATTAGCTTTTATGGGTTTTGCTGAGGTTGTAATGAACTTACGTACCATATATAAAAATATAAATTTATGTAAAAAAGATATATTAAATTTTAAACCAGATGTATTGGTTTTAATAGATTATCCAGGGTTTAATATGCGAATTGCAAAATTTGCCAAAAAAGAAAAAATTAAAATTCATTACTATATTTCTCCTCAAATTTGGGCTTGGAAAGAAAATCGTATAAAACAGATTAAACGAGATGTAGACGAGATGTCTGTGATTTTACCTTTTGAAAAAGACTTTTATGAAAAGAAGCACAATTTTCCTGTACATTTTGTAGGGCATCCGCTAATTGATGCAATTTCAAATAGAAAACAAGTTGATGAAGAAACTTTTAAAAAGGAACATCGTTTATCAAACAAACCAATTATAGCATTATTACCCGGTAGTAGAAAGCAAGAGATTAAAAAAATGCTTTCAATTATGTTAAAAATGGCTGATAAATTTAAAGATTATCAATTTGTTATTGCTGGCGCTCCAAGTCAGGAATTTAAATTTTACGAGCAATTTATGGACAAAGAAAACGTAAAATTTATTAGTAATAAAACCTATGATTTACTGTCAGTTTCTTATGCAGCAATTGTAACTTCAGGCACTGCAACTTTGGAAACGGCATTATTTAAAGTCCCAGAAATTGTATGTTATAAAACGAGTTGGATTTCTTATCAAATAGGAAAGCGACTTGTAAACTTGAAATTTATTTCATTGGTGAATTTAATTATGGATAAAGAAGTAGTAAAAGAATTGATTCAAAATGAATTTAATGAGGGAAACTTAGAAAAAGAACTTTATAAAATATTAGACGGATACCAAAGAGCACTAATATTTTTAAATTATTTTGATTTAGAAAAAAAATTAGGTGGAAAAGGAGCTTCAAAAAAAGTAGCTGAATTAATTGTAAGCTAAACGGTACTATAATTAGTTCAACTAGCAATAACCATTAAACAGCTCTTCTTTATTTGTTTATCTAAATTTTATGTGGTTTTTTCTTCCAAATAAGACATAAATAGTGTAAATTTAAGTGTCTAAAATCACAGTATTATGAAAACAATTAAAAATATTTTAGTAGGTATTGATGGAAGTGAGTCTGCTCTAAATGCTGTAAATTATGCCATAAAGTTAGCAAAAGAGTTAGATGCAAAACTTGAGCTTATCTATGTAATTAGATATGCAATTGGTAATATTGATGGAGGTGTGTTTCCTTATGAATTGGAGCAATTTGAAAAAGAAAATGCTATTAAATTGATAAAAAAGATTAAAAAAAATCATCCTGAAATTAAAATTAAAGATATTGAGCTTGTTGGACAACCATTGGAAGAAATTAATAATGCTATTGATTATTGGCAGCCAGACTTATTTGTAATAGGGCATCATACTCATAATTTTCTTGAAAATTTGTTTGCGGTAAGTTTAGAAAAAAAAATACTAAATAATTTAAAAGTCCCATTATTAATATTACCTCAAAATTATGATTTTTGA
>JAMOMG010000217.1 GCA_027068695.1 Flavobacteriaceae bacterium | reverse complement strand
CTTCTAACGTATCTTCAATATTACCAGGTGTAGTCATAATTTTCATAAAAGTTCCCATAGTTAATTCGGGCCAACTTAAAGCAAGTCTATATTTTCCGTGAAGCATAGTCGCTTTTTTTCCTTGTAAAATTATTTCATAAGGCATTGCAGCAATATTGTCTTCACCAATGGTTGGTAAAAAATCAGCTTCACCATCTTCTTTACTTTGTAAACCAACACCAAATACAGCAACTTTGTCTTGTTGGTAAACTAATTTATATACTAAAACAGTTTGTCCTTTTTTTGCTTTCAAATTATTTTCAATAATTCTCAATCCTTCTTCAAATGAAGCATATTCATTTAACTCAATAGGATCAGTAAAGTAAGGCATCATTATTTTGTAGTGATAATTTTTTAATTTATCGGCTTTTATAGTTCCTCCAAAAGGCGTGAAATCATTTCCTACACTTGATAAAGTAGTTTTTAAATCGGTGCTAAATTTTTGAAATGTACTTTTAAAGGTACTATAATTATCTCTTAAATAGGCTCTCAAAAAATAATCTGGATTTGTGTAAGAAATTGTTACTTTTCCATTTTTTTGAACCAATCCTATTTTAAAAACGGCTCCAAGAGCACCTCTATCTGTCACTTTAACTACGGTATTTTTTAAATCAGTTCTAGTAAAAGCAATAACTTTTAGAGAATTTTTATTTTCAGGATTGTAGGTTCCTAAAACGGTAAAGGAATTGTTTTTTAAAGTATTAATAATATTATCAGAAATTTGTTCTATAGCTTCACTACTTTCTCCAACCTTAATATAAGGAGATAAGTCTTGTCCAATTGAATTAAATGCAATAATAAAAATAGTGATGCTACTGAAAATTAATTTTTTCATAATTTTAAATTTAATGGTTAGTCAAAATTACCTCATATTGTAATAGTTACTAATGATATAAATCATTTTCATATTTTTTTTAGTAATTTTATTGCGCTATGACAAAGTTTTTAAAGTTTGTACCTGTACAACTTACTTTTTGGTTAATACTAGGTATTATTGTTGGTAATTTCGTGTTCATTAACCCAATCTATCTGGTTGTAATACTTACCTTATTAATATGCATGTTACTACTTGCATATTTGAAAGCAACTAAACTATTACGACCTTCTCTTATTTTTACCCTATTGGTTTTTTTAATTTCATTTTTTATTGGAATAAGCTCTATAACCTATAAAAATCAGTTAAATAGTAAATTTCATTATTCTAATTCTACAAAATTTAGTTTAGAAAAGCAAGTAACAATGTTACTGAAAATTAGCGAAATATTAAAACCAACAAATTTTTACAATAAGTATGAAGCTATAGTTTTACAATTAGAAGGAGAAAAAGTGATTGGAAAAATTCTAGTAAATGTTAAAAAGGATAGTCTTAATAAACAATTAGAAATTGACACGAAATTGATTGCAAGAACATCATTTGAAAATATAAATAAACCCTTAAATCCACATAGTTTTAATTATAAAAAATACCTTAAAAACCATCAGGTTTATCATCAAATAAAGCTTCATAATCAAGATTTTTTAGTATCTCAGAAAAGAGATGTAACACTTAAAGGAATCGCTACAAAAATTAGAAATGGTATAATTAAATCATTAAAAGAGAATGGGTTTAAAAAAGATGAACTTGCTGTAATAACTGCATTACTGTTAGGGCAAAGAAACTCAATTTCTAAAGACTTAATGCAGCACTATACAAGTGCTGGTGCTATCCATATTTTAGCCGTATCAGGATTGCATATTGGTATTATTTTATTGTTGTTACTATTTATATTTAAACCAATTCATAATTTTAAAAACGGAAAATACATAGCGGCTGTACTTATTGTTTTAATACTTTGGGTATATGCAATAATTGCAGGTTTATCAGCTTCAATTGTTAGGGCAGTTACTATGTTTTCAGTATTAACGATTGGATTACAGTTGAATAGGCGTTCAAATGTTTATAATACGTTGATTGTTTCTATTTTTATATTATTGTTGTTTAATCCTTTTTATTTATTTGAGGTTGGTTTTCAGTTGAGTTATTTGGCGGTTTTTGCTATTGTATGGATTCAGCCAAAATTGTATAGTCTTTGGAAGCCTAAATTGTGGATACTAACAAAAATATGGCAATTATTTACAGTTTCAATTGCTGCTCAAATAGGTGTTTTACCATTAAGTCTATTTTACTTTCACCAATTTCCCGGATTGTTCTTTATATCTAATTTAATAATAATCCCATTTTTAGGAACAATCTTACTCATTGGAATTATAGTTATATTTCTTTCCTTTTTTGAAATATTACCTCAATTTTTAGGTGATTTTTATAGTTATGTAATTCATCAAATGAATAATTTTGTTGGTTGGGTTGCACAACAAGAATTTTTCATTATTAAAAATATCTCATTTTCGCTAGCGTTAATGTTATTGTTTTATGTGTTTATATTTAGTGCAATGAAATGGACAGAAAAAAGGAATTTCACTCGTTTTGTTTTAGTGCTAGTTTCAGTAATATCAATTCAATTAATTGTTATTTTTGAAAAGTATAAATTACAATCTACAAGTGAGTTTATTGTATTTAATAATGCTAAAAATAGTTTGATAGCTCAGCGTTTTGGAGATGATTTAAAAGTCTCTTCAAAAGACTCGTTGTATAAAACAACTAATATAATAACAACATATCTGGTTGGTGCAGGAATTGAAAGAGTCCAACAGCACTTAAAATTAAAAAATTTATATAAGTTTCATAAAGAAACCATTTTAATAGTTGACAGTTTAGAGGTATATGACTTTAAATCAATAAAACCATCTATAATAATTTTACGGCAATCTCCAAAAATTAATATTGAAAGATTACTCAAAAAATTGAAGCCACAATTGCTAGTTGTTGATGGGTCAAATTATAAAAGTTATGTTGCTAAATGGAAACAAACCTGTTTTAAAAACAAAACTCCTTTTTACTACACAGTGCAAAAAGGAGCCTTTATTTTAAAGTAAACGGTAAATTAGTTTTTAAATTCTGGAACAAAATTGGTTTTGTAGTTTTCCCAGACTTCTTGAGTGATATTTTTAACCTCAACTGAGGTGAAAAATTTTAAAAAAAGTTCCAATTGTCGAGGTGTTTTGTAACCCGTAATTGGAGCAATAGGATTTGCTTCTTCATCTAAAAATAAAATAGTTGGGTAGGCTCTTACACCAAAATAACTAGACAATTGGTGTGAACTGTTTCTTCCAGAAGTGTTAGGCCTAAAATTTGGATTGGTATATGTTTTTCCTTTAAATTTAATAACCTCATTTCCTTCAGCATTAAATTTTACAGCATAATAATTTTTATTAATATAATTGGCAACATCATCATTATTAAAAGTGTTTTTATCTAACATTTTACAAGGCCCGCACCATATAGTAAAGGCATCCATAATAATTTTTTTAGGTGCTGTTTTTTGAGCTTCAACTGCTTCTTCTAGTGTCATCCAATTAATTTTGGCTTTTTCTTTCTTTATTGTTGAAAAAGAATAAAGGACTCCAATAGATAGCGCCAAAGTTAATACGATATATATTTTTTTCATTAGGTATTTATTTTAGGGTTAGACGGATATTTTTTATTTTATTAACAAAAATGATTCCGAAATTAAAAATATTTTTTAATTATTTAACGCCATGCATTAATTTTTTTAGTACAGGATTTAATAATAGCGCAATAATACCAATTAAAATAGGAACAAATGTAAAAATTAAAAAGAAAGTTGAAATATCGTATTTTGCTGTTATGTCATCAATCATTGAGCCCATTTTACCCGATGCTTTATTACCAATGGCTAAAGCTAAATACCAAACTCCAAACATAAAAGCAATCATTCTAGGAGGTACTAATTTGCTAACATAAGAAAGGCCAACAGGTGAAACGCAAAGTTCTCCCAATGTATGAAATAAATAAGCGAGAATAAGCCAAATAATACTTACCGATGCAGTTTTGGCACCTTGTGGAATTCCTGAAGCTCCAAAAGCTAAAAAAGCAAATCCAATACCTAAGAAAAACAATCCAATAGCGTATTTATTGGCAGGTTTAGGATTGTATTTACTTTCCCACCA
>JAMOMG010000216.1 GCA_027068695.1 Flavobacteriaceae bacterium | reverse complement strand
CTACCATTACCTTTAATTTTAAATAAATAGAACAAGTTTTACTGTATAAGTTCAGAAACATATGGCACTTTTTAGAGGAGAACTAAAGAGAGATAAATGCAGACAGATTATTTATTTAATGGGATAAGAGGGTATTCAAGGTTTAAAAGATTTAGCTATCTTTTTGAGATGGAAAATACAGAAGCGAAAAAACGATTAAAAATTATAAAGTTTTTTGATAAATATGGACTGGATGCTACTATTGAAGCATTTAGTGTAAGTAGACGAACAATCTACAGATACAAAGCAACTTTTAAAAAAAGTAAAAAAGATATATCATCTCTTACTCCAAAATCAACTGCACCAAAACAAATCAGAAAACCAACTACTTCAAAAGCTATAGTTACTAAGATAAAACAACTTAGAGAGAAATATCCAAATATAGGTAAAGCAAAATTATATGTAATGTTAAAACCTTGGTGTAAAGAGAATAATCTTACTCTTCCCTCAGAATCAACTATTGGAAGAGTTATATCTAGAGATAAAGATAAAATGAGATTGTTTCCTCAACGTATAGACTCTAAAGGTAGAGTCAAACCAAAGAAAAAAGAAGTTAAAAACCGTAAACCAAAAGGGCTTAAAGCAGCACCTATGCATCTGTGGGCAGTTGATACAATTCAAAGAGTAACAGCTGGTATGAGAAGATATATTATGACTATGATTGACCCTAATAGCCGTATAGCATTTGCAGTTGCAATTCCAACTAAACATACAACTCATACTGCTAAAGTACTTGCAGCTCTTATTGATGGAGTAACTACTGATACTAATGATAATAAATTCTCAATACTCTCAGATAATGGTTCAGAGTTTATGAAAGACTTTGATAAACTTCTTCAAGATAGAAATTTAACTCATTATTGGACATACCCCAGATCTCCTAAAATGAACGCTCACAATGAAAGATTTAATAGAACTTTACAAGAACAATTTGTTGATTACAATGATGACTTACTCTTTAGCGATATAGACCTTTTTAATCAAAAAATGGCAGATTGGCTTGTTGGCTATAACACTGAAATACCCCATCATAGTTTGCAAATGAAAACTCCTGTACAATATCTCATTGAAACTAATCCTCAGTGCCATATGTTATGGACTAATACAAGCTTAAGTGAAATTTACTTATATTTTGCTATAATTTAGCAATATTAAATTCAGAGGAAAAAACATGACAGCACCAATAACTATGGCTAAAAATATTATTGACTCTCTCCCTACTGATAGTTCATACGATGAAATCATAAAAGAACTTGCATTCGATAGAATGATAAAAAAAGGTTTAGAAGATTCTAAAAATGGCAATACTATTTCAAGTAAAAAGATGGAACTTAGAATCAAACAATGGTAAATATCAACTGGACTGACGAAGCCAGCTTTTGGCTTAAAGATATCCATGATTATATTGCACTAGATAATCCAAAAATTGCTAAAAAAGTTGTAAATGAAATTTTTACAAAAACTCAAATACTTTCTTCCTTCCCAAAAATTGGCTATTTATACAAAAATGATACAAATAATGAAATAAGAGTTTTACTTTATGGACATTATAGAATCGCTTATCTTATCAAAGATACAGAAACTATAGATATATTAGGTGTATTTCATGGAGCATTGGCAATAGAAAGA
>JAMOMG010000215.1 GCA_027068695.1 Flavobacteriaceae bacterium | reverse complement strand
AATTTTGTTTCTCCGTAACCTTTACCTGTAATTCTTGAAGGTTCAATTCCTTTTTCTACAATCCAATTTATAGTTGATATTGCTCTTTTTTCAGACAATTCCCAATTATAAGAATCTGGAGCTCTACTGTCTGTATGTGAACCTAAATCAATTTTTAATTTTGGATATTTAAGCATTATTTTAACAACTTTTTCAAGTTCTATTGCTGCATCATCTCTTATTTCAAACTTATCTAAATCAAAATAAATTGGGTTAATATTTACCATTAATTGACCTCTAATTTTAATAAATTCACTAGGGGTTAAAGTTAGTCCAAGAACCAACTCTAAATCCTTTTCATTTGAAGTTTTAAATTCTTCTTTATCTTCATCGTAATTTTCTTTAGTTCCTACAATTTTATATGCTGTTTCACAGTCAACTATAAAACTAAAAGATGCGTACTTATCAGTAATCATACTTTCAATCTTTTTCCCATTTTCTCCATAAAGAGATACTAAACTTCCTGGTAATAATGCCTGTGTGTGTTTTTCTCTTACAACACCTTCAACTAGCTGATTACAGTCAAATTTAATAGGCGCCAGCTCTTCAAAATAATAAATATCATCATCTCCTTTTCCTCCTTCTCTATTGGATGAAAAATATCCTCCTTTCATGCTAGATTTATAAACCAATGCAAAATCATCTTTTTTACTGTTAATTGGAGCTCCTAAATTAACAGCAGGTTCTATTGCCTCATATCCAATTATTTTTGTTGCATAAATATCAAGTTGTCCCCTACCTTCTTTATATCCATCAGATGAAAAGTACAAAACATTATTCCCATCTATAAATGGAAACATTTCTTTTTTTCTAGTATTTACATTTGGACCTAAATTTATTGGTTTTCCATAGCTGCCATCTGCATTAATATCAACAACATAAATATCTGTTGCTCCTATAGAACCAGGCATATCAGAAGTAAAATATAATTTATTTTCTTTAGCATTTAAAGCAGGATGGCCCGTTTGGTAATTATTACTATTAAAAGGCATTGGTTGTATATTTGTCCATTCTCCATTTTCACCAACATTTGCTCTATAAAGCTGGACTAACACCCACCCTTCATCATCTTTAGTTGTTTTTTTATTAACATAATTATCTCTTGAAAAATAAACTGTTTTTAAGTCTTTTGTGAAAGCAACATTAGATTCATGGTATTTTGTATTTATATTTTCTGAGAAACGTTCAACATTATTTATTTCACCATCTGCTCCTAAGTTTCCTTTAAACAACTCTAAGTATGGTTGTTTGTTTAAATACCATTTTCTATTTCTAATAGATTTATCCTTTCTAGATGAGGCAAATACAACCGAATTATCACCGTAAAAAGCTACACCAAAATCTGAAAATTTAGTATTTTCAGAAATGTTTTTAATTTTATAATTTACTTCTTGTGCATTTACAAAAGTTGCAAAAAGTAATAGTAGTATAAGAGTAATTTTTTTCATATTTCTTCTTTTTATAATTAAAAGAATCTAGGACTCTTTATGTTCTTTCTATTAAAGTCAAATAATAACATTATTTCATGTGATCCAGAGTTAAAATCTCCATATTTTGTTGTGGTATAATCATATGCATAACCAATTCTAAAATCTTCATTCACCTGAAAACCAATTAATGCACTTATAGA
>JAMOMG010000214.1 GCA_027068695.1 Flavobacteriaceae bacterium | reverse complement strand
CTACCTTTTCCAACCTTTTCGTAACCCGTGTACAATTTTTCAAATTCATCTCCGTAAGTGTCAAATAAATGTGGGCATTCATTAGGGCACATCAACGTCCAATCTCCATTTTCTTCAACACGTTTCATAAATAAATCTGGAATCCACATAGCGTAAAATAAATCACGTGCACGCATTTCTTCTTTACCAGTATTTTTACGTAAATCTAAAAAATCAAAAACATCAGCATGCCAAGGTTCCATATAAATTGCAAAAGACCCTTTTCTTTTTCCTCCTCCTTGATCTACATAACGTGCCGTATCATTATAAACTTTTAACATAGGAACAATTCCATTTGAAGTTCCGTTAGTTCCTCTAATATAAGAACCTGTAGCACGTACATTATGAATTGACAACCCTATACCTCCGGCAGATTGAGAAATTTTTGCTGTTTGTTTTAATGTATCATAAATTCCATCAATACTATCGTCTTGGATTTGCAACAAAAAACAGGATGACATTTGTGGTTTTGGTGTTCCTGAATTAAATAGTGTTGGTGTGGCATGTGTAAATATTTTTTTAGACATTAACTCATACGTTTCAATGGCTTCATCTATATCTTCTTGATGAATTCCAATGGCTACACGCATTAACATATGCTGCGGTCGTTCAGCTATTTGCCCATTAATTTTCAATAAATAAGAACGCTCTAGGGTTTTAAATCCAAAATAATCATAACTAAAATCTCTATTATAAATAATTGTAGAATCTAATTTGGCTGCATTATCTTTAATTATTTTATACGTTGAATCTGATAAAAGAGGTGCCTTTTTCCCTGTACGTGGATTTACATAAGTGTATAAATCCTTCATTACTTCAGAAAAAGTTTTTTTAGTGTTTTTATGTAAGTTTGAAACTGAAATACGAGCAGCAAGTTTTGCATAATCAGGATGTTGAACAGTCATAGTTGCCGCTATTTCGGCTGCTAGGTTATCTAATTCAGATGTTGTAACTCCATCGTATAAACCTTCAATGACTCTCATAGCAACCTTTACAGGGTCTACCAATTTATTCAAACCATAACACATTTTTCGTATTCTAGATGTTATTTTATCAAACATCACAGGTTCTTTTCTTCCGTCTCTTTTTTGTACAAACATATTTTAATTTATGAATTATCAATTTAGAATTACGAATTGATTTTAAATTTAATTCGTACCACTAATTCTTATTAATTATTGGCTTTTGATTTAAGAAATACTATTACTCTTCTACTATTTTGAGATTTAGAATTAACATTGGGGTAATTGTAATTCGTAATTATCTAAAAATCGGCATCAAAGCTAATGCTTCCTGTTCCTCCGCTTTTAACACCCGCTTTTTGATATTCAGAAACTCGTTTTTCAAAAAAGTTTGTTTTTCCTTCTAATGAAATCATTTCCATAAAATCAAATGGATTTGTAGCATTGTACACTTTTTCACAATCATATTCAACCAGTAATCTATCTGTTACAAATTCTAAATATTGTGTCATTAGTTTAGCATTCATTCCAATCAAGCTTACCGGTAAAGATTCAGTAATAAACACACGTTCAATATCTAATGCATCTACTAAAATTTCAGTGATACGTTCTTTTGAAACCTTATTTACAATATGGTTTTGATGTAAATGCACGGCAAAATCTGCATGCAA
>JAMOMG010000213.1 GCA_027068695.1 Flavobacteriaceae bacterium | reverse complement strand
AATGCAGTTGAATTCATTAAGCAGAGTCCTTTTACATTTTTTGGATATAAGTGAGCAAAAGCCAAAGACACATAACCACCCATACTATGCCCAACTAAAATATATTTTCTAAGATGTAAATAAGTTAAAACAGCTTTAACCATGTTGGCTTGGTCTTCCATAGTGTGAATATAACCATGGTTTTCAGTTTTGCCATGACCTAGCAAATCAATACAAATAACTCTGTATTTTTTAGAAAGGCTATTGGCAATTCCCTCCCACATAGTACTGTTTTCTAAAAAGCCATGTAATAAAACTATCACTTTTCCTTTACCTAATGATGTATAGTAAACATTGGTTTTTTTGTGAAGGAAATACATATTTAAATAGCGTTTGTTACTACCTGTTTTTTAACCCTTTAATTGCTGAGAACGCTTTATCAACCACATCATCTTCTACTAAGATTGTGAATTCGTTGGTTGTGGAAACTACTTCATATAAGGCAATTCCTTCCCAGGCTAATCGTTTAAAAAACTGATAATATAACCCTGCAATTTTTGTATTTTCTTTAGGTAAACCAATAGTTATTGCAGATAGGTGCTCTTTAAAAGTTGTACAATTTTCTTTTTTATAACTTTCTTCAATTTGTTCTTTCAAAGAGGTGGTAATAAGCACATTACTTTCATGTACACCACGGGTAAAAGTATAAAATAAATGATTGCTTTTTTTTATAACTTCTAACATTTTTAGATGACTATGTATTAAAGTCGCAGAGTTTCTAAAAGTATAATCAGAAAGATTAGAACGAACCGTAATATCTCCTAAATTTTGTAATATTTTGTTTAATTTAATTTTATTAGCCATTTCCTTTGGAGGACTGTATCTTCTCAACGCCATCATTATGGCTCCAGATTTTACAGGTTTTCGTAACATTTTAGAGATTGGTTCCTTAAGCTCTTCAGATAAGGCGCTGTAGTTTAATATGTTACGATTTAAAGCATCTTCTAAAAAAGGTTGAGAAATTAGTATTTCTTCAACACAAGTAGCAATAGTTTTCATTTTGTTAAATAGTTAACAGTTAGTGCAAAATTAGTATATAATTTTTAAATAATAACCTGAAGTTGAAAATGATTCTAAATTTACACATTTAAAATACATAATGAAAGTTTTAAAATTTGGTGGGACATCAGTTGGTTCTACAGAAAACATAAAGAGAATAAAAAAAATCATCTCGAATGAGGGCAGAAAAATTATTGTACTTTCTGCAATGTCTGGGACTACAAATGCATTGGTTGAAATATCAGAACTGATAAAAGAAGAAAATATTTTTGAAGCAACTCAACGTATTGAAAAGCTATATGCAAAATATGTGCAGGTTATAGATGAATTAATTGTTAATTCTGATTTAAAGAAAGACACAGCAAATTATATTAAAATAATTTTTGATATTTTAAAAAGTTGTACTTCTAAAGAATATTCCGAAGCATTGTACAACAAAATTGTTTCACAAGGAGAATTGATTTCAACATATATTTTTACAAAATACTTAAATCAAGAAGGGATAAATGCAAGATTATTGTCAGCTCTAGATTTTATGAGAATTGATAAGGCAAAAGACCCTGATGAATTTTATATTCAACAAAATTTACAACGTGTAATTAATGATTCATTACCTGTAGATATTTATATAACACAAGG
>JAMOMG010000212.1 GCA_027068695.1 Flavobacteriaceae bacterium | reverse complement strand
AAAGAGGATGGTTTGTTTGTGCCTAGAGATTGTTACAATTCCTATTTCTATGCAGTTGAAGATAACACTATAAATACTTTAGATAAAATAATACTTCATGGAAATGAAATTATTCAGTATTTAGATGGGGGATCTGCACTTCATTTAAACCTTGAAGAAGCACCAAATAAAGATGGTTTTTTGAAGTTAATTAACGCTACGGCTTTGGCAGGGTGTAATTATTTTTGTTTTAATATTAAAATAACTATTTGTAATTCTTGTGACCATATAGATAAAAAAACACTTCAAAAGTGCAGTAAGTGTAATTCTACAGATGTAGATTATGGAACCAGAGTTATTGGCTATCTAAAAAGGGTTTCTAGTTTTAGTTCATCTCGTCAGGTAGAACATAATATCAGACATTATCATACCAATAAATCAAAAAACATATTGCAAAACAAACGTGTTGCAACCCTTAATAACTATTTTAATTCTAAAACTGAAATAGTAAAGGTGGCTGATGATACATTTGAACGTGAAAAATAAGATTTGATAAATTGTAGTGAATAATATTATTTAATAAAATAAGTTAATGTATTAAATTCTTGTAAATTTGCACAATAAATAAATACAGTTATTATGGCAAGTATAAAAAATTTAAAAAAAGACATTAATTACGTTTTAGGAGATATTATAGGAGAGTGTTACACTTGGGAACTATTAAATCCTAAAGCAGATACGAAAAAAACAGAAGCAATTATTGATGAATCAATTATTATATTTGATGCTTTGATAGCCAAAGTTCACGAAAAAAATGTTGAAAATCAAAAAGCACATTTTAAAAGTATAACTTTAGAGTTAGAGAAAGCAGCTAACAAATTACTTGAAAAGATACACAAACTGTAAATTTCAGTTAAATTTCAGTTAAAAAAAGGATATTTAATTTTATAATATCCTTTTTTTTTGTAAATTAGTGCAATAAAAATTTTATTAAAACGTTCTTAATTTACCAACTAAAATCTATATTATTTATGGCAAGAGCAATGTTTGAGTATACAAAAACAGTACTTGAAAAAGTGAGCTTTAATAAAGAATTATTTAAAAAAGAATTAGAAAAGGCAATTAACCGATTACTGCCTTATGAAATTAAAGAATTATACTTTTGGCTAAAGGAGTTTACAATT
This sequence comes from Flavobacteriaceae bacterium, assembly GCA_027068695.1. The sequence goes on along the minus strand of JAMOMG010000212.1, from coordinate 514 downwards.
AATAAACCAGATTTGCATACTTGTTTAGCAATAGTTAAATATTAAAGAAAAAGAGGAGTTTAAACTCCTCTTTTTTGGTGTATAGGGCTAATTATTTTAACATCACTAAATGCAATAACACCTCTAACTAAACCATCAATTACATTTTTCAATGAATCTATTAAGTGAATTTTTAATTGTGATTTGTGATAAATAATACTAACCTCTCTAGCGGGTACAGGGTCATTAAATTCCCGTAAATAAATTTTATCTTCGTTATTTAAATCCAATGTTTGTAAATAGGGAAGCATAGTCATACCTAATCCTTCCTTCGAGAGTTTAATTAAAGTGTTAAAACTGCCACTGTGTAATTGAAAATGTTGATTGCTTTTTCCAAAAGTACTGCAGAGATTAATAATACTTTCTTTAAAACAATGGCCGTCTTCAAGTAACAAAATATCCTCAATATTTAAGGTTTCAACATCAATAATTTTATTCTTATATAGACGGTGTTCTGGAGGTACAAAGCCAACAA
>JAMOMG010000211.1 GCA_027068695.1 Flavobacteriaceae bacterium | reverse complement strand
TGAAGTAATGAAAGAATACGGAATAGAAACAGTAACAAAAATGCCTCAAAACAAGTTTGATGGTATTGTATTGGCAGTAGCGCATCAAGAGTTTTTAGAAATAGACTTCAATAAATATTTAAATGAAAAAGGAATAATTTATGATGTAAAAGGAGTTTTGAACGGTAAAGTTGATGGGAAGTTGTAAGGACGGTGGACTAAGACTAAGACCAAAACAAAGACTCTTGTTTGGGGTTGATATTTGGGTTTTCGTCAATGATTAACCAAGGCTTAATTTAAGGTTAAAATTTTTGTTTTGAACTCGTAATTAAGCCTTAGTCTTCGTCAAGGTTTTCGTCAATATTGAACTAAAGCTAAGACTAAAACCAAGACTAAAACTTTTGTTTGGAGTTGAAATTAAGGTTTTTGTATTCATTAAAAAAACTGCTAAAATAAAATGCTATGAGAAATTTTAGAAAGTACGATGTGTGGATTGATGGTATGAAAATAGTAAATGATATTTACAAAATTGTTGGTAAATTTCCTAAGAGTGAAAATTTTACGTTAATTTCTCAAATGACACGAGCTGCTGTTTCAATACCTTCAAATATTGCTGAAGGAGCGTCAAGAAATTCAGAAAAAGACTTTGGACGGTTTTTAGAAATTAGTTTAGGTTCTGCTTTTGAATTAGAAACACAAGTAAGAATAGCCAAAGAAAGGAAATATATTAACAATGAAAATTCGTCAGATATTATAGAAGAATTAATAAGTTTGCAAAAGCGAATAAGTGCATTGAGAAAAAAAATATTGAGAAAAAATTAAGGTCAATACTAAAACAAAGACTTTTATTTAGAACTAGTAATCAAGTCTTCGTCTTTGTCTTTGTCAAAGTGAAATAAGAAAGAAAAATGAACATAACAGTAATAGGCACCGGATATGTAGGATTAGTTTCAGGAACTTGTTTTTCAGAAATGGGAAATAAAGTAACCTGTGTAGATATAGATGTACAAAAAATTCAACACCTACAACAAGGAATAATTCCTATATATGAACCAGGTTTAGAACCTATGGTTTTAAAAAATATAAAAAAGGGTAATTTATTCTTTACAACAGATTTAAAAGTAGCCATAAAAGATACTGAAATTGTATTTATTGCGGTGGGAACCCCTATGGGTGATGATGGTTCGGCAGACCTTCAATATGTATTGGCAGTGGCAAAAGCCATTGGAGAAAATATGCAAAAGCCATTGGTTGTAGTTGATAAATCTACGGTACCAGTGGGTACGGCAGACAAGGTAAAAGCGACTATTCAAAAAGAATTAGACATACGAAATAAGGCAATACATTTTGATGTAGTCTCAAATCCTGAATTTTTAAAAGAAGGTGCAGCAATCACCGATTTTATGAAGCCAGATAGAGTAATAATAGGAGCTGAAAGTGAAGAAGCAATAGAAAAAATGAAACAGTTATACGCTCCTTTTTCTATGTCGCACGAACGCTTTATAACAATGGATGTTCGTTCTGCAGAAATGACCAAATACGCAGCAAATGCTATGTTGGCTACTAAAATTTCATTTATGAATGAAATTGCCAATATATGTGAAAAAGTAGGAGCAGATGCCAATATGGTTCGCATAGGAATTGGGTCAGATGAAAGAATAGGATATAACTTTATTTATCCAGGTTGCGGCTATGGAGG
>JAMOMG010000210.1 GCA_027068695.1 Flavobacteriaceae bacterium | reverse complement strand
CTATCATAAGGATGCCAGTTTTCAGTTATTTGGTTGACTAGGTTATTTTTAATTTCAGGCATTTCGTTGATAGACTTAATTTTCCACGGTGCTGAACCATTTGCAATATATCCATCAGTTAATAAAATAACAGGAGTCATGTGTTCTAAAGCAAGTTTGGCTGCTTCAAAAGCAAAGTCAAAACAATTTGCAGGTGTACTAGCTGCGATAACAATTACAGGGCTTTCACCATTTCTTCCATACATTGCTTGTAACAAATCAGATTGTTCAGTTTTTGTAGGTAAACCTGTTGAAGGTCCTCCACGTTGTACATCAACAACCACCAATGGTAATTCAATCATCATAGCTAAACCTAAAGCTTCACCTTTTAATGCTAAACCAGGTCCCGAAGTAGTTGTAATTGCTAAATCCCCAGCGAATGAAGCTCCAATGGCAGAGGTAATTCCTGCTATTTCATCTTCTGCCTGAAAAGCTTTTACACCAAAATGTTTGTGTTTTACCAATTCGTGTAAAATATCAGTAGCAGGAGTTATAGGGTAAGATCCTAAAAATAATTCCAATCCAGATTTTTCTGCCGCAGCTAAAAGACCCCAAGCTGTTGCAGTATTACCCATAATAATTCGATAAGTTCCCGCTTCCATTTTAGCAGGTGAAATAGTATAGGAATTTGGGATAATTTCTAATGTTTCTGCATAAAAATAACCAGCGTTTAATACTTTGGTGTTCGCTTCAATTATTTGAGGCTTTGTTTTAAATTTCTTATTGAAAAATTCTATAGTATGTTCTATTGAACGGTCATACATCCAATAAACCATTCCCAGAGAAAACATATTTTTACTTCGTGTAATCGATTTATTATCTAAACCTTCTACATCTTTTAAAGCTTCTTTAGTCAGCCTTGTCATTGATACTTCAATAACCCTGTAGTTATCTAAACTTCCATCTTCTAATGGATTGGTTTTGTATTGGGCTTTTTCTAAATTTTTCTTTGTAAAAGCATCAGAGTCTACAATAATAGTGTGTCCTGATTTTACAGCATATAAGTTAGTTTTTAAACCGGCAGGATTCATTGCAACCAATAAATCTAAATTATCACCAGGTGTGCTAACTTCAACACTACCAATATGTACTTGAAAACCAGAAACTCCATACAAGCTTCCTTGTGGTGCCCTAATTTCTGAAGGGTAATTTGGAAATGTAGCAATATCATTACCAAACATTGCGGACGTGTCAGAAAATTGCGTTCCTGTTAACTGCATTCCGTCTCCTGAATCACCAACAAAACGAATAACTACTGCTTCTAGTACTTCGGGTTGTTGTTTTATTTTAGCTGTACTCATAATTTTATGCTAATTAGAAAATTTTGTTTAAATTTATTGAAATTATTTTATATAATAAAAAACAAGTTCCAAAGGTATATTTACTTTCTAAAACAGTAAATGACTTTTGTCACATTTTTTCGTAAAAAAAAATATAATTTTGTAACTTAATAAAAATTTAAAATTAGTAAACAATGGCTATTAAAATAACAGACGAATGTATTAACTGTGATGCATGTATCTCAGAGTGTCCAAACAATGCAATATACGAACCAGATAGTGAATGGGCGTATGCAGATGAAACAGCTTTAAGTGGAATGGTAACTACACCTAGCGGTGAAGAAGTTGATGCTGATGCAATGAACGAACCAATATCTGATGA
>JAMOMG010000209.1 GCA_027068695.1 Flavobacteriaceae bacterium | reverse complement strand
TGGCAATATTTCCAAAACCTTCCTGATAACTTTCCATCCTTCTTGTTTCAGAATGGTATGCACCTAATGCTACTTTATTAGCTCCAGCTTGGTAAGCAGATGCATTAGCAAGAGCAAAGGAACTTACTGCCAAAGCACCCATGAATATTTTACCTACAGTACTTATGCCAGGGGCTTTGTAGTAGGTGTGCCATTTTTCTCCACCTTGAAAATCGAGCATAGTTAAATTTTGATCAGATGTTAATAAAATGCCTCCTTGACGCACACTTATACTTGTTGGATCTTCTTTTCCTTCAAAATTTACTTTTTTTGTAATTAAATTATATTCTCCATTGTTGCCATCAATTTCATATATACCATCTTTACAAGACAATAAAAATCGATCTCTGTTTTCATCATACGTTGAGGTAACAGTTTTGGAATTTTTATATTTTACTGCTTTCCCAAAAACAGACTCACCAGTTTGCATATCTATAATGTCGGTGCTCGTTTGTGAAATATAGAGAACACCTTTATTTACGCGAGCCATAATTTGTATACCGGGGCCAGTTTTTAAAGGTTTTTTCCAAAGAGGTGTTCCGTCAAACCCAACTTTATTAATTCCTCCTGTGGCTACACCAAATAAAATTCCGTCATCTTCAATATAAAAATGACTTATTATTCCTTTTGTTTTAGGAGATTTCTCCCATAAATCTACACCAGTATTTAAATCTAATAAATAAACTTTTGATGTTCCTGACCCTTTCATTTTGTTTGCAATTTTCCCCGCTAATCCTTTTTTCCCTGAGTTTACGATATTGGTAACTATAGCTAATCCATGTTCCGTAAAATTAATACGTGAAATAACACCTTTCAATTTATTTTCTTTTACCCACATAGATGCTCCATTACTTGCATTTACTTTGTAAACAACAGTATTTGTTCCCTTGGTTCTAAAGGCATAAATTTCTTTTGTATCTTCATTACTAATGATACGAGTAGCATTTTTCACCCCAGCTTCCCACTTTACAGCTCCAGAACTTATAGAGTAGCAAGTAATATTTTTTACTCCAGGGATAATAATATCATCATCCATGATATCTGGTTTTCCACTCATTGGATTGCCGCTTTTTCGTTCAAAAACTCGTATTAATTTTCCATCAAGCATATCATACAATCCAACACCAGCTTTGTATTGCCCTAACCCTTCTTCTTTATGCATACCATTAACAACCAGTTTCATTTCAGGAGTGATAAAATGACGACTAGTTACGCCTCCCTGCCATTTCTCTTTTTTTGAATCGAATACCATTTTACCAGTTATTAAATCAACAACGGAGGTATGCGTCATCATTCCTTTTGGTTTGATAATTAGATAAGGAGTTCCAGGTACAAATTCTAGATTTTCCTCTTTTACTTTTTTTAATCGGTCAATTTTAAAGGAAACTTCGCTGCTATTTGGTTTAATGCCAACCAGAGCTTCTCCTGTTGAAGCTAATAAAGTTCCTGTGTCTGTTAATAGCATCCATTTTACCTGCCCGTCAAACGTATAATTATAGTCTGCGTTTTGAGCTGTAATTAATCCACAAAAAATTAATGCGAATGTAAGTAGTAATTGTTTTACTGAATTCATAATTGTTACATTTTATTGTTAACCCAAAAATCCAATAAAATGAAAGGTAAATCAATACGGCATTTGCCGTATATTATAAATCAAGATTTT
>JAMOMG010000208.1 GCA_027068695.1 Flavobacteriaceae bacterium | reverse complement strand
TTTTTAATTTTGTTTGTTGAGGATCTGGATATCTATTTAAACCATTTTCAAACGGATTTTCATTAGCATCTAAAAATACCATTGCTGTATTTAAATCTGTGTATTCATCTCTTGCTGAAGAATATGGTTTTAAGAATTTAATATTTTCTCGTGTTAATTCCTGAATATTCATTTTACACCTCTTTTAAACTATTTAAACGCAACGTTACTGCATTTTTATGTGCATCTAACCCCTCTGCCTCTGCCATTAATTCAATGGTATTTCCAATATTTTGAATCCCTTTTTTAGAAATTTTCTGAAATGTAATGGCTTTTAAAAATGAGTCCAAATTTACTCCTGAGTATGCTTTAGCATATCCATTTGTTGGTAATGTGTGGTTTGTTCCAGAAGCATAATCCCCCGCACTTTCTGGTGTGTAATTCCCAATAAATACGGAACCTGCATTTTGCACTCCTTCCATATAAAAATCATTATTATTGGTACAAATTATAAAATGTTCAGGGCCATATTCATTAATCAATTCCAGTGCTATTTCTTTAGTTTCAACAAATAGTAACTTAGAGTTTGCAATAGCTTTCTCAGCTATATTTTTTCTTGATAATTTTTGAAGTTGTTTTGCTATTTCCTGCGCTACTTCCTCTAGTTTTTGAATTGATGTTGAAACTAAAATCACCTGACTATCCTCACCGTGTTCTGCCTGACTTAATAAATCTGATGCAACAAAACTAGCATTAGCAGTTTCATCTGCAACTACCAATAACTCACTTGGACCAGCAGGCATATCAATAGCAACTCCAAATTTAGTTGCTAATTGTTTGGCTACCGTAACATACTGATTTCCTGGGCCAAATATTTTATAAACTTTAGGGATAGTTTCTGTTCCAAAAGTTAAACTCGCAATTGCTTGTATGCCTCCAACTTTAATAATTTTAGTAATACCACATAAATTTGCTGTATATAAAATAGCAGGGTTTATTTCCCCTCTTTTATTAGGTGGAGTAACTAAAATAATCTCTTTACATCCTGCTATTTGAGCTGGAATAGCTAACATTAATACTGATGAAAATAATGGAGCTGTCCCACCAGGAATGTACAATCCTACTTTTTGAATAGGTCTTTTCTCTTGCCAACACACAACACCTTCTACAGTTTCAACAACTACTTTTGAAGTTTTTTGAGTACTATGAAATTTTTCAATATTTCGTTTTGCACTTTTAATTGCTTCTTTTAAATCATCTGAAACTATATTTTCAGCTTCTGCAATTTCTTCTTTCGAAACAAAAAAATCAGTTAACTCTACACCATCAAAAATAGATGAATATCTCAATACTCCATCATCACCATTTCTTTTAATATCATCAAAAATTGAATTTACAGTATCTTCAATTGCTTCAATTGATTGTGTAGGTCTTTGCAATATAATTGACCAGTTATCTTTTTGTGGATTTATTATTTTTTTCATTTTCGAGTATTAACAAATTTACAATACCATTTTTTCAATAGGAATTACTAACAAACCTTCTGCTCCATTCGCTTTTAACTCATCTATTACTTCCCAAAAGGAATTTTTTTCAATTACTGTATGGATAGAACTCCAGCCTTCTTCAGCTAAAGGTAAAACAGTTGGACTACGCATTCCTGGTAATAATTTAATAATGGTTTCTATTTTATTATTTGGAGCATTCATTAAAATGTATTTTGATTTTCGTGCTCTTAAAACTGCTTGAATTCTAAATTGAAGTTTAT
>JAMOMG010000207.1 GCA_027068695.1 Flavobacteriaceae bacterium | reverse complement strand
AATCCTCAATATAGTGTTGAGTCTGTTGACCCGTACAGTGTTGAGATTATTGGTAAGGTTGTTGGGAGTATGAGTGGGGTTTAGAAAATTAATATAAAAGTTTGCTATAATAGGGCTATCTTGATATTTTAAGGGGTTTATTATGACCAATGTAAAAATAAATGATCCTTGGTTTGAAAATTTATATAAAACTGAGTTTAATGCTAATCCTACAAAATTTTTAGAGACATTTAGAGAGCTTTTATATGAAAAAAGACAAAGAGAAAAAAAGATAATTGCATTGCTTGAAAGATATAAAAATATCGATATATCTGTAGGAAAAATAGCAGAAAATTTAAATTTAGACAAAGAAGAAGTTTTATCTTTGATGGCAAAATATAATGTTGATTTAGTTGATTATAATTGGTTGGATGAGGAAAAAAATATAGAGAATTTTTTATCAAGTCACTAAAACTATAATGAACCTTATAATAAGTGATACAACAGCCCTTATAATACTTGCTAAGACTAATAATTTGCAGTTATTAACAAATTTTGTTGATATTGTTTATGTACCAAATTCAGTAATGCAAGAGCTTGAATATAAAAATGATAAAGTAAAAAATATAATTCAAAAGGCTAGTTTTATACAAGTAAAACTACTCTCTTGTGAGATACCTGATGATATTTTACAATCTAATTTAGATAAAGGTGAAATAGAAGCAATAGCATTAGCATTGGAAACAAAGTTGAGTTTGATTATTGATGAAAAGGCTGGTAGAAAGTTTGCTATGGAAAAAGGAGTTAATATCATTGGGTTACTTGGCATTTTAAAAGCAAATTTATCTAGAAAATATATATCTTACACAGATTTGTTATATATATTAGATGAGTTTAAAAGTGTGGATTTTAGAGTCAGTAAAAAGTTAGAAAAAGAGTTTCTAAATAGCTTGTTTAATGAATATAGTGGATAAAAAATTTATGGATTGGGGTTTAGAAAAATCACTCTCAACTAAATATATACTCTAAGGAGTTTTAAACTATGAAAAATCTACTGTGAAAATAGTAAAACTTGCAAGATTGGAAATTTAACAGTCAAAGATAGTGAAAAGCAGATGGCAGCAGATACTTTAAAAGTTATTGTTAAAGCAAAAGCAGAGATTGTAAATGGTTATACACTTCCGCCTGAGCCATACAATGTAGTAAATAACTCAACATTGATAGGAATTGATACCAATAACAATGGTGTTAGAGATGATGTGGAGAGAATGATTATCAAGAAGTATCCTAAAAAATTGCATGTAGAGTTGATGATGGATGGGGCAAAACAATTTCAACAAATCATGGAACAGTCTTTTGGAAATGCATTAGAGTTGAGAAAAGAAATATCAAGAGTTGGAAATTGTAGAGTCTATCTAAGAAGAATTGACAAAGAAATTAAATCTGATAATTTTAATATGGTTGAATATTTAGAAAATATTACATTTAACACCAAGGAGAGAGTTAAAAAGTATCTAGATTATAATGTTGAACTATCTGGTGGTGTATATGGGAGTAAGTCAAGTGATTGGGAAAAAAAATCATGTAGCTTTAGAAGTTATTGAAGTTTTAGAAGAGATGGCTATATTGAAATAGAGTTTTTAAGAATTATTGGAATAGAATTCACTAAATATCCTAAAGGGTTTTAATATGGTTGAGAAGATACTAAAAAGAGATGGAATTTATAAAGAATTTACTTCATACAAGATAGAAGATGCTATTAAAAAAGCTTTTAAA